>JAYUIP010000213.1:0-3044 GCA_043765945.1 Arcicella sp. | reverse complement strand
AAGAAACCATTATTTTTTAAGAGTAAAGTAGAGATTTTCAATCTTTTAGACCGCAACGGTTGGGATTTGATTGATTCTTATGAAGAAACTAAGGATAGCAAGGTTTTTATTTTGCATATTTTTCGGAGGAAAAATTGAAATCAATTTATTTAAGCATAAAGTTTACGGATTAACCTTACAAAATAAGGACATAAAAGCAATAATTATTGATTAATATTATCATTAATTTCAACAACAGAATTTTCATTTTCAAAACCCTTTTAAATAATTATGAATAAGGTAAATAGAAGAGATTTTATCGGCAAAACTGCTTTGGCTTTGGGCAGTTTTTATATTGTGCCTCGCCATGTTTTGGGCAAAGGATTTATTGCTCCGAGTGATAAATTAAACATTGCAGGCGTTGGAATCGGTGGAAAAGGCATGAGCGATATCAACAATGCTTGGAACAATGGAGCAAACAATGTTGTGGCTCTATGCGACACTGATTTAAATTATCCTGGGGCGGTTGCCATGTTCAATAAGCACAGCGGAGCAAAAAAATACCAAGATTTTAGAAAGATGTTAGACCAATCGGGCAAGGATATTGATGCAGTTATCATCTCAACGCCCGACCATACCCACGCCGTGATTGCGATGGCGGCAATGGGAGTGGGCAAGCACGTGTACGTACAAAAACCGCTTACTCATAATATTTACGAAGCCAGAACATTAACCGAAACTGCTCGTAAACAGAAAGTAGTGACACAAATGGGTAATCAAGGGGCTTCTTGTAATGAGCAAGTTCAAATTCAGGATTGGGTAAATAAAGGTTTATTGGGAGATATTCACACGGTCAATGTTTGGACAAATCGCCCTGTGTGGCCCCAAGGAATTTCACTTCCAAAGGAAAAACATGAAATTCCCGCAGGAATGGATTGGGATTTGTGGATTGGACCCGCCCAAATGGTTGATTATCACAACAAAGCCTATCATAATTTCAAATGGAGAGGTTGGTGGAATTTCGGAACGGGTGCTTTGGGCGACATGGGTTGTCACTTGATTGACCCCCCTTTTAAGGCATTGGGTTTAGGTTATCCAACGGAAGTTCAGTGTTCTTCGGGATCAGTTTTTGAAAAAGATTGGGTGCCTGAGTATTTCCCCGAAAGTTGCCCTCCGAGTTCGGCGGTTCAATTGAAATTTCCAGCAACTTCTAAGACCAAATCAGATGTTACGATGACTTGGATGGACGGTGGCATCAGACCATTTTTCCCTGATTTGGTACCTTCTACCGAAATCTTAGGTTGGGAAGATGGCACAAATAATAACGGATTTATGATTCACGGAACCAAGGGTGTTATCACAGGAGGCTTATTCGGAGCAAATGCCAAAGCGTTCTTGAAAAGTGGTGATAAATTGGAGGCGATTAAAGATGAAAACTATAGACCAAATGAATACGGGCATCAAACCAAATGGGCGGATGCGTGTAAGGCAGGATTCAATTCAGCGGCTCATAAGGCTTTAACATCATCTTTTGATTATTCTGGACCTCTCACTGAAACCGTTTTGATGGGTAATTTAGCCATACGTTCCTACATGAATCGGGTGACGGGAACAGATGGAAAACTCACTTTTCCAGGAAGAGTGAAAATGAAGTGGGACGGTGCAAACATGAAAATCACCAACTATGATGCTGCCAATCAGTATGTTTCACGGCAGTATCGTGAGGGTTGGAAGTTGGTTTAATAGCACACGGATTGAACGGATTAGACACGGACTTTTAATTTTATCCGTATCTAATCCGTTCAATCCGTGTGCTATTATCTCCTTATTTCCGCCTAAACTCTACTTCCCCAGCATTCGGAAAAGTAGCAACAATTTTATCAATATCGCCTTTCGCATTCGTTGGAAAATTGAACGTTACGCCCTCCAAAAAGTCATTTCCCTCAAAGAAATCATAATGAAAATGCGTTAATTCTGTTTGTTTGTTACGATAAAAAGCTCGAAGTCCACGGTCAGTTTTGAAAATCTGTAAAGTTCCGTAGGCAGGATGCTCAAAAACTCCTGCGTAATAATCAATTGGGTGCGACATCATTGCCCCCATTTTGCGAGTTGCGTTGTATTCTTTCTTCTTTTTTTCTTCCTCAAATTTTGCTTCATCACGGTCTTTTTGCAAACGACTATTCCAATCTATTGGGTTCATATTCAGTAAGTTATCTGAAATATAATTGGTAATTACGTTCACAAAATTATAATCAACTGCTCCTGTGTTGGTAGTAATGAAAATACCTAAATTATTGTTCGGAAAAACCGTCATTTGCGATCGAAAACCCTCAATTGAACCATTGTGCTGACGGCGTTGGTTGCCCCTGTAAACATTCATAGTCCACCCCATTCCGTAACTTCCAAAGCCCAATTCTGGATATTTTGCTTCGGTTGGAAACACTACTTGAAGCGGTGTATGATTCTCTTTAAGATTCTTTTCTGAAATAATTTGCTTGCCGTTAAATTTTCCATTTTGTAACTGCATTAAAAGCCAATTTGTCATATCTACCACATTTGATTTCACCGACCCCGCCGAACCAATCGCATCCACATTACTACCAAATCCTGCCTCAACCATTTGTTCATTTTCCATTTTGTAGGACATCGCATAATCTGGATTTCTAAACAACTCTGGATACGTCAGAACCGTACTTTTCATCTCCAAAGGAATCAGTATTTTTTCCTTCACAAAACCCTCCCAAGTCTTACCCGAAAGGCGTTCTACCAACACGCCCGCAACGCCATACATGAGGTTATTGTATTGATATTGAGCGTATAAGGTTTTGGAGGGTTTCAAGTATTTCATATTCTTGAAAATGCTCTCACGGTCGTTATTATTGAACAACCAAACGAAATCATGGCGGGGAAGTCCTGTGCGGTGCGAGAGGATGTCACGAGCTGTTACTGTGTTCGTCGCCATTTCATCAAATAACTGAAAATCAGGCATATACTCTTTGATTGGTCTGTTCCAATCCAACTTCCCTTCATCCGCCAAAATCCCCAAAGCCGCCGCCGTGAACGAC
>JAYUIP010000212.1:0-3045 GCA_043765945.1 Arcicella sp. | reverse complement strand
GATGAGCTTCGCTACTTTTGCCCAGAAAAAGAGTAGCCCAAAATTGCTTCGGCACGTAGTAATTTTCAAATTTAAGGATACTTCTTCGCCCGAAGATGTGGAGAAAGTGGCTAAAACTTTTGCTGCCTTGTATGGTAAAGTTCCTCAAATTGCCGCTTTTGAATGGGGCGTAAACATGAGTCAAGAGCATTTTGACCAAGGCTTTACGCACTGTTTCATTTTGAGTTTTAAATCAGAGAAAGATGCCGCAGATTATCAACAACATCAAGCTCACAAAGACTTTCAGACGGTTTTGAAGCCACACATGGATAAGGTTTTTGTGGTGGATTATTGGATGAAATAGGGATATTAAAAAACGGTCGTCGTCCTTCAAAAGGACAACGACCGTAAAATGATTTTCACTGCCCTCCCCTCACCAACGTCACATACCCCGTAAGCGTTGGCACATCATCACCCGTTTTAATCACATAATAATACGTTCCCATCGGCAAAGTGGCATTATCTTTTTTACCACTGAAAGGATTATTTAGATAGTTTTTGGTTGTAAAAATCTCCCCTCCCCAACGGTTAAAAATCTTGACTTCGGCATTGGGATAATCTTCAATACCTTCCAAAATCCAATTTTCATTGATGTTGTCCTCATTGGGCGTAAAACCCGTTGGAATCTGAATTTTTGTCTTTACAATTAATACAATCGTATCTTGATTTACACAATCACTTGACAACGATTTGGCACTCAATATGTACAGAGTTGTGGTACTTGGAGAAGCCACAGGACGACCAATTGTACTATTGTTCAGACCCGTAGTTGGCGACCAACTTACCACTAAATCATTTTTATAACTGCCCGTAATTGTACTTTTTATCGTAACGGTATCACCCCTAAAAATGGTTACATCATTTCCCAAACGCACTTTTGGCGTTAAATCCACAAAGGCAATTCTGGATGTTTTAGTATCGCAACCAAACTCATTTGTGTAGGTGTATGTGATGGGTGAAAGTCCAAAACCTGCCAATAAAGGACTATAAACCGAACCCGAAACGCCTCTACCAACAAAAACGCCTTTTGTGGCATCATAAGGTTGCACGTAAGGCTGTAAATTAATCCGATTTCCCCCCGTTCCACAAGTTGGATAAATGGTATCGAACTTCACGGGGGTAAGCGGATTTACCCTTAATTTAATTGGGTCTGATGTTTTTATGCAACCATTTTTATCAGTAATTTTTACGGTAAAATTACCCGTTTTCAATACTGAAAATTTGGGATTTTTATCTTTCTGAATCGAAACACCATCTTGAAACCATTCATAATTATTATCAAAATTTTCACTCGCTTTCAAAGGAATTGAATCACCTTCGCAAATTACTTTTTTACCTGTTAAATTGGTCACAATAGCTTCTGGCAGTGGATTAATCGTAATGTCTGACGCTAACTCATATTGGCATTCTGCTAATCCTGAACCTGAAATCTGATTCATATTTAGCACATATTTTCCCGTTTGCTTAACTTGAATAAACGGCTGGGAAACTTTGATAGTATCATTCCGATTATTGTAGGTCCAGAGATAAGAAAAATTGATTGATGGGAATGTGCCTCCACCAATTTTTTCAATCTTTAAAGGTACACCTGCGGGCGTATTACAAACTTCTAATTTATCAGGATCTATCTTAAATTTATCGCCTGGCTTCACTGAAACCAACGTTTTTTGTGATTCCGAAGAACCACTACATCCCTTTTTGTAACTAATAGTGACAGTATATTCTCCTGCTTCCGTTACTCTCAATACGTTAGCCTCGGCGTTTGTAATGTTGATGCCATCTTTTTGCCACTGATACTGATAATTAGTTTCAAGTTTAGTGGCAATTTCTGCATATCCCGTCTCACAAATGTCAAGCGTCAGGAGCTGAACGGGCGAAGGAGCTTTTTCTTTAAATACGATTGGAGGGGCAGGGGGTGGCAAACAATCAACAACATTCAACTGAAAATCACGACGCACTTGTCCAATCACTACACCATTCCTCAGCTCTTCAACCAAAACTGAATATACATAGAGTCCTAAGATTGTGGCAGTTACTGTGATTTTTCCATTAGCATCAATATTCATTGCTGGGTTACCAGGAATCGCAGTATTTTCATTGAAGGTTGATCGCCACGTAATTCGAGGATAATTTGAAGAAGCAATGGGATTAGGTGCAGGACCACCAACACCACCTACTGCATTTCCGCTACTACTAAAACCCCTCATGGGAGTAACAAAGGAATAACGCAACACATCGCCATCATTATCAACAGCTCTGTTGTCAAAAACAAAAGGTTGTCCCGCACAGATATATTCGCCATTGGGGGTTATAAAACTGGGTGAAGAGTTTTTAAATTCATTTCCTCCAGCATCTGTTAAAGCAGGAAATTCGAGATAAAATAACATTCCTGCATTGCTCGGGTTTAAAATATTAGTGATTGATGCACTTCGGCAACATCTATCAAAAACAACATAATAACCCCCTAAATCAGCATAATCCTTGGGGTCAAGATAAATATTTTGCTGAAATTTCAACACTAATACATCCAATCCTACTGAAACTGCACAACTTGCGTTGGCATAAATAAACGGATTTCCCTGAGGATTTGACGATGATAAAATCAATGACTTCATCAATTTATTGTCACTTTTACGAAAAATTGCAACGGGATAATTGTTATCCGAATTATTAACAGCCCGCCCATTTTTATCAAAAAATAGATTAAGCGTAAGTTCATAGTAACCTACTGTACCAGTATTAATCATATCGAAATTACCTCCCAAAATATGGCTGGCACGAATTGAAAAACTGGAAACGAATAATATAAAAAACAATACAAAACCGTAAATTTTACTCATGACTCTTAGATTAAAAATTAACTAATTATTCCTAAAAGAAACGTAGAGAAATACTTTGTAAATGACTCGAAGTGTATATTATCGGATACTGATTATCTTATTGATTAACAGATACTTAACGCATTTATTATGAGGAATTAGATAAATATTTTAAATTGATAATAGA
>JAYUIP010000211.1:0-3049 GCA_043765945.1 Arcicella sp. | reverse complement strand
CCCCCAACATAATATGACAAAGCTGAGCGTAAATATCAACAAAATAGCCACTATTCGTAATTCACGAGGGCATGATAATCCAAATGTAGTGAAAGTTGCCTTGGACTGCGAGCGTTTTGGGGCGGAGGGAATCACAGTCCATCCACGACCTGATGAACGCCACATTCGTTACCGTGATGTGTATAATTTGAAAGAAGTTATCATGACAGAATTTAACATTGAAGGAAATCCAACGGAGGCAAAATTTGTGGAATTAGTGCTTGCCAATCGTCCTACGCAAGTAACGCTCGTGCCAGATATTCTGGGAGCAATTACTTCCAATGCAGGCTGGGATACCATAAAACATAAAAGCCTTTTGCAAGACTTAATTGCCCAATTTAAAGAGGCAGGAATCAGAACATCAATTTTCGTGGATGCCGACCCACGCATGGTAGAAGGAGCGAAAGAAACAGGAACGGACAGAGTAGAATTATATACCGAACCTTATGCAGATAACTACTCCAAAAACAGAGAATTAGCCATTAAAGACTTCATCGTAGCCGCTCAAAAAGCCAATGAATTAGGCTTAGGAATCAACGCAGGACATGATTTGAGTTTGGACAATTTGCGTTATTTTCAACAAAACATTCCCAATCTTTTAGAAGTTTCCATCGGTCATGCCTTGATTTGTGATGCTTTGTATTTAGGTTTAGAAAATGCTGTGCAGTTGTATTTGCGGGAGACGAAAGCGGAAGATTGAAACTATGAGTTGCTGTCATTGTGGGCGTAGCTAAGCAATCTGTTCGTTCTCGGGCAGTGGCTTTCAAACTCCACTTCATCAATCCAACAGATTGCTTCACTACGTTCGCAATAACAGTAGCTTATGAGCAAGGGCTTTCAAATTCTATTCCATCAATCCAACAGATTGCTTCACTGCGTTCGCAATGACAGAAAGTCGTAGTTTAATCATTATACAACCAAATGATTGTCAAATACTTACAACAAAATACCTTTCCATTCCTAAAAAGAATCTTCCAATACAAAGCCGTGAGAATCATTTCTTACGGCTTATTGCTTTTCATTGTTTTAGACCTCGTTTTTCCTTTCAAAGTACAACCCAATTATTCTACTCTAATTACCGATTCGGAAGGAAAAATTCTTCATGCGTTCTTGAATAATCAGGATAAATGGCGGATGAAAACGGAGCTTTCGGAGATTACGCCAACGCTCGAAAGAGCCATTGTTTATAAAGAAGACCGTTGGTTTCGGTGGCATTTTGGGGTTAATCCTTTTGCCATCTTTCGGGCGGGGGTGCGTAATGTATTCACGGGCAGACGAACCTCTGGAGCGAGTACAATCACAATGCAAGTTGTACGGTTATTGAATCCACAATCTCGAACTTATTTTCATAAATTCCTCGAAATCTTTCGAGCCATTCAGTTAGAAATCCACTATTCCAAAGACGAAATTCTCCAATTTTACCTCAACCTTGTGCCTTATGGCTCAAATATCGAAGGCATAAAATCTGCTTCCATTTTATATTTTCAGAAGTCGCCCGATGTGTTGAGTTTGGCGGAGGTGATGGCTTTGGCAATTATTCCAAATCGTCCTTCAAGTTTACGTTTGGGTGTGAATAATGACTTTATTTTGAAAGAAAGAAATCGCTGGTTGACTGAATTTGAAGAATCGCAAGTATTTCATAATCAGGATATTGACGATGCTTTGAGCGAACCATTAAACGTTCAAAGACACGAAGCTCCCAAACTTGCCCCGCATCTTTCATTAAGACTAAAAAATGAATATCCCACCGAGGCAAATATTCATTCCTCTTTGATTCGTAACAAGCAATTAACGATTGAAAAAATTGTACAAAACTACGTTAGTCGCTTGTATGCCATGAATATTCATAACGCTGCGGTGATGGTAATAAACAACCAAACGCACCAAGTGGAGGCTTACGTTGGTTCGGCAGATTTCAATAATCCCGTGGACGGTGGACAAGTGGATGGCGTACGAGCGATTCGTTCGCCAGGCAGTACGTTGAAACCGCTTTTATACGCAACGGCTTTCGATAAAGGAATTATTACGCCCAAAACCACTATTAATGACGTTCCAACGAATTTTGGCGGCTTTGAACCTGAGAATTTTGATAAATTATTTCACGGGAAAATCACGGTTGAATACGCTTTGGCAAATTCACTGAATATTCCTGCGGTAAAATTATTAAAGGAAGTATCTACGCCCGTCTTGGTGGATAAACTCAAAAAAGCTGATTTTCAAGCGGTGAAAAAGAATGCTTCTAAATTAGGATTATCCTTAGTTTTGGGTGGTTGTGGCGTGACTTTGGAAGAACTGACCAATCTATTTTCGAGTTTTGCGAATGAAGGACAATTTCAAAAAAGTAGCCCCCTAACCCCCAAAGGGGGAATAAAAAATGGACTCGAAAGTTCCCCCTCTGGGAGCGGAGGGGGCTTATCCATAATTTCCCCCGAATCAACTTATTTAATCAACCAAATTCTAACGCAAATTACCCGTCCAGATTTACCCAATAACTACGCCTACACGTACAGAATGCCCAAAATTGCTTGGAAAACGGGAACATCTTTCGGTAAAAAAGATGCTTGGAGCATTGGTTATAATGCAAAATATACGGTTGGTGTTTGGATTGGAAATTTTTCTGGGGAAGGCGTTCCCGAACTTTCGGGAGCTAATATTGCAACGCCACTTTTATTCGATATTTTCAACACGATTGACTATAATTCTTCCTCAAAATGGTTTAAATCGCCCGAAAATATGGCGATGAGAAAGGTTTGTGCCGAAAGTGGGGACGTTCCTAATGAGTTCTGTGTCAATCAGATAACGGATTATTATATTCCGAGTGTTTCCAAAATGACCTTGTGTACGCACGCCAAATATGTGTATGTAAGTGCGGATGAACGGATGAGTTACTGTTCACATTGTATGCCAGATAGTGGGGCGGTCAAAAAGATTTATCCAAATCATGCCCCTGAGTTGGTCAGTTGGTTTGAAACCAAGCATATTCTTTACACTAATATTCCTCAGCATAATC
>JAYUIP010000210.1:0-8515 GCA_043765945.1 Arcicella sp. | reverse complement strand
CATGATTAGCGAAGAAATTGATGCGGAATATTTGAAAACAATTCAACATAATTCCATTAATCCTGATGTAATTACTCGACAAAAAGACCTTAAAATTGTCTATTCTTCTATTCATGGAACGGGGATTACACTCGTACCAAAAGCTTTGCAATTGCTTGGTTTTGACAATGTTAGCGTAGTGGAAGCCCAAGCTGAACCCGATGGAAATTTCCCAACGGTTGTGTATCCAAATCCCGAAGAAGCCGAGGCAATGTCATTGGCAATGAATCAAGCCCAAGAATTGGATGCTGATTTAGTGATTGCAACCGACCCCGATGCCGACCGTGTAGGGGCTGCCGTGAAAAATCCGAAGGGCGAATGGGTGCTTTTAAACGGAAATCAAATGGCGAGTTTGATTATTTATTACTTATTGGATGCTTGGAAAAAAGCGGGGAAATTGACGGGTAAAGAATTCGTAGCAAAAACGATTGTTACGACCAACATCATTGATAAAATGTGTAAAAATCAGGGCGTTAAGTGCTATAATACGCTCACTGGTTTCAAATATATCGCCGCTGTTATTCGTGAATTAGAAGGCAAAGAAAAATTTATTGGTGGCGGTGAAGAATCCTACGGTTATTTAATCGGAGATGCTGTTCGTGATAAAGATGCCGTGGCTTCCTGTGCGATGATTGCGGAATTGACCGCTTACGCAAAGGATAACGGAAAATCATTATTTGACTTCTTGACGGAGATGTACATGGAGAATGGTTTTTATTACGAAGGCTTAATTTCTCTAACGAAAAAAGGAAAAGCGGGAGCGGAAGAAATCCAACAAATGATGGTGAATCTGCGGGCAAATATTCCCGCAACCGTGGCAGGTTCAGAGCCAATCACAGTGTTAGATTACAACGACTTAACGTCCAAAAACCTAAAAACGGGTGAAATTACGAGCATTCCAGAAGGTTTAGGCATGGAAAAATCAAACGTAATTCAGTTGGTTTTGGCGGATGGCACAAAAGTTTCTGCCCGTCCATCAGGCACGGAGCCAAAGATTAAGTTTTATGTATCCGTAAATGCTCCTTTGAACCGTCCAGAAGATTTTGAAAATGTATTGACGAGTTTGAAAACAAAGGTTTCAGCCATTCAAGAAGATTTGGGATTGAAGTAAAATTGTTATTGATGGCATGACTTTGAGTTATGCCATCAATCAATTTTAGTAAGTAGCCTTTGGGATTGATAGAATGTATATTTATGAGAGATTATTGACCAAATACGAAATAAATCCGACCGCTTACTAAGTTTAGGCTTGTCGCAATTGTAAAAAGTATTTAATTTGTAGCGTTAGATATTTGAGCTTTTTATTAAAATAATCATTTGTTAATAACACTAAATCAATTTTCAACCCTTAATTTTTGTAACATGAAAAAATTACTATCTTTTTCCTTTCTTTTAGCAGTATTGCTAACCACTTCGTTTAATGGCTTTTCACAGGCATTTAAACAAGGTGATAATTTATTAAATGCCACAATTGGAGTTGGTAATGGCTTTGGAGGACTTGGTTTTGGAGGTTCTTTTGAACACGGTTTCACTGATGCTATCAGTGCTGGTGGTAGTTTTGATTATCTTGGTTTAGGTAATAGCTATGGCACTGGTGGACTAATGTACATTGCAGCAAGAGGCTCTTATCACTTCGGCGAATTATTAAAAGCAGGTGATAAGTTAGATCCTTATGCTGGTTTAGGATTAGGATATTTATCATGGCCAGGAACGGGTATTGGGGGATTAAGTGGAGTTTACTTTGGAGGACATTTAGGTGCAAGATATTGGTTTGCCGAAAAATTGGGTGGCGTTGCTGAAGTAGGTTTCGGTTCAGCAGCTTTGAAACTTGGAGTTGCCTTAAAATTCTAAACCTACCGTTTACTAATTTTACAAAGAGTTAATCTAAACAGATTAGCTCTTTTTTTTATATTTACGTGTTTAGTTTGACTAAATAAATCAGTTTTGTAGAAATCTACCACGGGAAAATGTGGTGTGAAAACCAAAATAATTATAAATTCGTAAATCATTTGTATATTTCTTGTTTTTAAATCATAAATCCTAAGTTAAAATGAAAAATTCATTACTAAAACTTGCTACAATTGTTTGTTTGTTCATCACCGTTTCATTTTCTTCCCAAGCCCAACTATTTAATCGAGGGGAAAAAGTAGTTGATGCAGGGCTTTTTTTTCCTTCAGGATACACAGTTGTAAAAGCTGGATTAAATTTTGGTGTTGCAAATGATGTTGGTTTAGGATTAGAAGGTAATTATTCAAGTTCTTCCGATTCTTATTATTCTTCCTCTTCTTTTGGTTTGTATGGAAAAGTGAACTATGACTTTGCTCCTGCCCTTGATTTTGGAACAGATAAAGTGTTCACTTATATTGGAGGTGGTATTGGGAAAGTATTTGAAACTGGTTCTGATGTTTATGGTGCTGGTCAGATTGGGGGAGGGTATATGGTTAATGATAGAGTTGGATTTAATGTCGAAGTAAGGTTTGGAATTATTAATGCAAGAGGTTCACAGTTTGGTATTGGAGTAGTATTTAAGCTGCAATAATTTGAAAATAAATAAAACAAAAGGCGGGATTAATTCTTGCCTTTTTGCTTTCAATGAAAGCATAAGGCATGATTTTTGCTGTGGTTATCAGTAAATTACAACAAGATTAACCCATCCCATTATGAAAAGATTACTAATTATTCAAAGATTTATTTTTGTTGCAACGCTCCTTTTCATGATGAGTTGCAACAAAAAAGACGAAGCCATAACCCCCTCAACTTCCACACTCACGGGCAAATGGAAGCATAAAGAAAGCGTTGGAAAATTAACATTTACTTCTGGTGGGAAAACCGTAGAATTGCCTTTTGGAGAAAAAGAAGACGGGTCTATCATCGAATTTAAAGCGGATGGAGCTGCTCTTTTTGAAGGTGAATCCGTGAGATATACGGTCACGGGAACGGCGGTTTCTTTAAATTACGGAGCAGGTAAACCAACGATTGATTTCACAGTTTCAAGATTGACTTCCTCTGAAATGGCTATCTCTTTCAATAAAGACCAAACATTCAAATATATCGAAAGATATTACGATACTAACGATGCTACCATAAGAGAATTATTGAAAAATAAAGCCTCGGCAACCCTCACAGAATATACCATTAATTACACAAAATAATAAAAAGGGCGAGACCCAAATCTCGCTTTTTTTGTGGCTGAAATGACCATTTACTAAGATAAAATGACCGTTTACTAAGATAAAGGGATTATGTTTTCTAATTGATTATCAACCGATTACCTTTGATTAATCATTGAAACCTTAATCTTTATTATCATGAAAAATGTACTTATTACCCGAAATTTACTTTTTACCTTTGCCTTTTTTTTAATTGTGGTTAGCTGTAAAAAAAGTGATGAAGTTACACCATCTGTTTTGGTAGGGAAATGGAAGCAAAATGGAGTTACTGGAAAAATTACAGCGGTGGATAATGGACAAACATTAACGGAGAATCTTAATGAGCCAGCAAACAATTCTATCATAGAATTTAAGTCGGATGGAACAGCACTTTATGAGGGAGATTTAGTAAAATATTCACTTTCTGGCACTAATTTGACGCTTGGAGAGGGAACCCAATCAATAACATTTATAGCAAAAGTAAGTGGGAATAATCTTACACTAAGTTTCACAAAAGATGAATATTTCAAATTAATTTCCTTATTTTTAGACCCCAATGATCCTGATGTAAAGGAATTTTTAGCTTTAAAAAGTAAGATTACGGTATTTGAACTCAATACAAATTACGTAAAACAATAACAAAAAACAGGTCAGACAATCCAAATCGTCTGACCTCTTTTTTATGCTTCAACTGCCCTTTTAAACTCCGAAGTAAAATGAAATTCAATATCGGGATTATTTTGAATATTCATCCTCAAAATCCAATCTGACTCTGCCAAAAATACATAATTATCGTCTTTATCTTGGGCGATATTTTGTCCTTTTAACCTAACAAATTCCGCCAATTTCTTGGGGTCTTCCGAAGTTATCCAACAGGCTTTTGATATGTCACGATGGTCGAAACGACATTTTGCTCCGTATTCATGTTCCAAACGATACTGAATTACTTCGTATTGAAGTTCCCCAACCGTTCCCACAATCTTACGATTTCCTAATTGAGGTTGTAAGAATAATTGAGCTACTCCTTCGTCCGTTAATTGCATGATTCCCTTTTCTAATTGCTTAGATTTCATCGGGTCAAGATTCATCAATTCCTTAAAAATTTCGGGTGAAAAACTGGGAATTCCTTGGTATTGGAGGTTTTCACCTTCCGTCATGGTATCGCCAATTTTAAAGTTCCCCGTATCATACAAACCCACCACATCACCAGGGAAACCTTCTTCAATAATTTCCTTATCCTGAGCCATAAAAGTATAGGGATTATTGAAACGAAGATTTTTATTGAGACGAACGTGTTTGTAGAATTTATTACGCTCAAAAGTCCCCGAACAGACCCGCATAAACGCAATTCTATCACGGTGTTTTGGGTCGAGATTAGCGTGAATTTTAAAGACAAATCCTGTAAATTTTTTCTCTTCTGGCTCAACAATTCGTACATCCGTTTGGCGTGGTTGTGTACTTGGAGCAATCTCCGTGAAGGTGTCCAACAACTCTTGAACGCCAAAATTATTTACCGCTGAACCGAAGAAAACAGGGGCAATTTCACCCGAAAGGTAGGTTTCACGGTCAAAAGCACCATAAACACCTTCAATCAATTCCACATCTTCCCGCAATTGATCAGCATCTTTTTTACCGACTTTTTTATCTAATTCCTCCGACCAAATATCAACTGATAAAACCTCTTTCTCGATGCGGGTTTTATTGGCACTAAATAAATTCAATGACTTTTCGTAGAGATTATAAACGCCCTTAAAATTCATTCCAATGTTGATGGGCCACGTCAGCGGACGAACTTTAATGTTGAGTTTTTGCTCCAATTCATCCAATAAATCAAAGGCGTAACGTCCTTCTCTATCCATTTTATTGATGAAAATAATCACGGGCGTGTTTCTCATTCTGCACACTTCCATCAACTTTTCCGTTTGTTCCTCCACGCCTTTCACGCAATCAATTACCAAGATTACGGAATCCACGGCGGTTAGAGTACGATAAGTATCTTCAGCAAAATCCTTGTGACCAGGCGTATCTAAGATATTGATTTTGAGGTCATTATATTCAAAAGTCATCACCGAAGTTGCCACTGAGATACCTCTTTGACGTTCAATTTCCATGAAATCAGAAGTTGCCCCTTTCTTAATTTTATTGGATTTCACCGCCCCCGCCGTCTGGATTGCACCCCCAAAAAGCAGGAGTTTTTCCGTGAGCGTAGTTTTGCCCGCATCGGGATGAGAGATAATTCCGAAGGTTCGGCGTTTATGGATTTTTTCTTGAATAGTCATGGCTACATAAAATTGAGGTGCAAAATTACGGATAAAAAAATAAATTGACGTATTGGATGAAAAATGGAATGGAGATAACTTTACAAATAAATGGCTGTAAGTATTAAGGTTTGCCAAATCTGCTTTTGTTTAGTCAGACAATATTTCAAAAATAAGCAGTTCATTTTATCACTTTAAAATTCTTGTATTCTCCTACCCGCCAGCCACTTAATTTTTCAATCCAAGCTCTGAAACGGTTTTTGAGCGATAATTTTTTCTCTCGAATATCAAAGTCAAATTGCCAATTTACTCGTTCAATTCTTGCTTGCATAACTTTGGGGTGCGTACCGTTAAAATTCGTTAAAGAATCAATTTCTGAATAGTTAAAATCATTTTCGTAATGCTTCTTTACGGATGCGGCATCATGATCATTTGCCCAAAAGTTAATGGAGCTTTTTAACTTTTCTTTTTGGATTTCGGGTGATTTTACCCAACCATAATGATAAATGTAAGCATCTATCCACCTGACAGTCAGTTTATTATCGGTGATGGTTCTAAACCCTTGAGCATCACGATAAGAAGTAATAGTTGACTGATTACGAATAATTCTAATCTCCTGACGATACCAACGTTGTGCATCGGCAACGTATTGATACGAACCATAAAAATGCAGATATTTAAACAGCAAACCATCCACTTTTTGGTCGTTCAAATTCTCTTCCATGGCTTTGCGGATATTAGGTAAATATTGCTCATGCACTACCTCATCACCTTGAATATAAAAACACCAATCCGCCTCTTTTGAAACGGCAGCTAAGGCTTTGTTGGTTTCAACCGCCAAGACTTTTCCACCCTCTCGCAAGGTATCATCCCAAACAGTTTCAATGATTTTTATTTTAGGAGAATCAATACTTTTGATTAATCCCAAGGTATCATCATCCGAATTTCCAACGGCAATAATCATCTCATCGCACACGGGTAGAATGGACGTAATTGCCTCCACGATAGGATAATCAAACTTTATGGCATTTCTAACGAAGGTAAATCCTGAAACAAACATGATTTTATTTGAAAAAAATCCCAATTTAGACATTTTTATTTGCCTAAATTGGGATTTTAGCATGACGAAATAAATGTATTACAAATTGTACTTTTGCTTGATGGCAATTACGTAAGTCATAGAAACACCCGCATAATCAGCAATTTGTTCTACTGACAAATCAGACTTAATCAAAAAATTCAATACCGTTTTTTCTACTCCCTTTTCAAAGCCTTGTTCTACTCCTTGTTCCACACCTTGTTCTATTCCTTGTTCTATTCCTTGTTCCAAACCTTGTTCCAAACCTTGTTTATAAAGAAAGTCTTCCTTAACATCTATATATTTTGATATTGTATTCATGATTTCTTGTATTTTTCCTTGTAAGTTACGAAGTCTTCCGAAAACTAACAATTGTTGAAATAATTTTTCACTTTCCAAGGACAAGTCCACGGTTTTATCCAGCTTGTTCACAATTTCTTCGACGACACTTTGTAGAGATTGTTTTTTAAAATTTGCGAGAATAGCCAATAAAATTTCTTCGGGGTTTCCAGAATTAATAAACTCACGGTAATCAATGCGTTTTATGTCGAGCAAATGATAATTAAAGTGAATATTTCGATAATTAATTTTAGTAGCCATTGCTGGTTTTTCTTCTCCCAAAAAGATAACGTATTGTTCAACGGGCAGCTTATACTTTCTTAATAATAACGAACAGTAGTCCAACATTCTGTGAACCATGTTGGTTTCGTTATGTGTCTGATATTCAATGTGCAGGATAAATTCTACGCCATTTTTATCAATCACTTTTTCCAAATAATCAGCTTCTCGTTCACGAGTTCTTTGCAGTTTTGCGATAATCTTCTCAGAATGTACAATTTCTATTTTTAGGATTTTACGAATAATACTATCAATAACGGCATCCATGTTTTCCTTGAAAACTTTATCGTAAATATTGGCTTCTTGTTTGTGGTTTTGCTTTGGCATTTTTAGTGGTTTTAATGGTAAAATGTAGGTCAAAATCTCAACTTATAAATTTAATATCTTCCGATGGAAACCATGTTGAAACCAATTTTTTCAAACGTTTTTGCGTATTTGGAATTCGTTTTTGAATCGCTATTTTTTTAAAATTAAAACGTTTAATTTCCTCAATATCAGCTACTAAGCTATTATTTTTCAGCCAAGAATTAATGATAAATCTTTGAATTTCAACGCTCCATTCTTCTTTATTTGACCAATAGTGACCGATGTAATTTTCAACGGGTTTCATATCGCCATTTTCTGAAAGGGCAACCCCCAAAGCAAACTGTTCAATTAGTCTTCGAGTAACGTTTGCAACTAACATATCATCACAAATATCAAGGGCTAATTGGCAGATTTTCAGACCTTTATAAGCAGGAATACCAACCACCCCCGCATTCCACATACTATGATGAACCTGAATTTTAACCCCCCCAAAAACCTTATTCTCAACTTGTTGCCACATCAACTTTTCAGTCTTACTTGTTAGTTTGGATAATGCTCCTTCGTTTAGGTGCATCATAGGTTCCTCGAGGTCGGATTTTATTTTTTTTAGGTTTGAATATAGAAACGTATCTGTGTCCAAATATAAAACTGATTCTTCTGGATGAAGTCCGCAAATATGCTCAATTGCCTTGATTTTAGCTCTCCAAAAGAATTGATGCGAACCTTGCCAATCGTCTAATTGCGTTTTATTTATCGCTAAAATTTCAATCTTTCCGTTCAGTCTTTCATAAAAGTCAGGGGCATCCGTCATTACATATACACGGTCATGGGCATCTGTGTGCCCGAGGAACGAACAGATAGAAAAGTACGCCTGTGCATGATTTTGCTGGTTTTCACCAAAAACTAAGTAAAGAATGTTCATTTTAATTTCTTTCTAATTACCAAAGCCATCGTATCACTTTCTCCATCAGCGTTTAATTTTGCTATTTGTTGTTTGAAAGTTTTGATTTGTTTGGATGAGAAAATGGAAATTTTAGGGTTGGCTATATGACTTTTGTCTTTATCAA
>JAYUIP010000209.1:0-3052 GCA_043765945.1 Arcicella sp. | reverse complement strand
CAAAAACTCCCGCCAGACAAACTCCTTCACCTTCTTCTCCTCCCTCGAAAAATTCACGCCAATACCAATACAAGTTTTACCTTGGTGCAAATAAGGCGTTAAATATCCTTTGGTTTCAATCTGTTCCAAAGCCTTATCTGCTGAACTATCTAACTTAAATTCAAAACAATACACATACTTTTCTAATCTCACAAGGGCATCCATACGTCCATCCGAAGTCTGAACTTCTGAGTCCACGTAAATACCTAATAGCTTGAATGTCAAGTGAATAATAGCATGATAAAAATGCGGAACGCCGCCCGGCTCATTCTCCTTCTGCCAAAGTGTATAAGGAATGGATTTAAAGAGCGTATTGATGATTTGCTGGACTTTTTCTAAGTTTCCTTCTTTAAGAGCTTTTGAAATTTGTAACACTAACACCACGCTTTGTTCCTCTTCCGAACCTTGCACGTAATTATTAGCCAAATTCTCCAAAAAAGCACTCCTTACCTCTTGATTGGGATAATCTAAGGTGAAAATATTAGTCTCTGGGTCAATGTCTTTGATGGTCAAATAACCCGTTTGAAACATCAAAGGAATCAACTGGATGTTGTCAATTCTATACGCTTCCAAACTTGTGGGAGAGATGGTTATATTTTCAAAATTAACTAATTTTTTATCTTTACTCAGGTTAATCAAAAACGTAGGCGTACCCGTTACGAACCAATAATTACGAAATTCGCCTTGGTCATTAAAAAAATTAAGGAGAGAAAATGGGTTATAAACTTTGGTACTCAAATCCCAAGAATAGCCGTTATACCAAGATTTTATTTTGTCGTTGTCATATAATTTTAATTCTTCCGCAAAATTCTTTTTCAATTCTACCTGCGTAATGCCACATATACCCGCAAAAGGTTTACTAATAGTTAAGTCTCGAAGATTATTCAAATCTGAAAAAATACTGACTCGTGAAAACTTAGAAACCCCAGTAATAAAAACCATCCGTAGATAATCATCAGCATCTTTCAAAACCGAATAAAAACCTTTTAAGATATCCTGATTTTCAAGAGCTTTTTCAGTAGATTCCCCCAAATAATCAATAATGGGTTTATCGTACTCATCAATTAATAAAACTACTTGACCCTGATTTTTAAAAATAGTTTCAATTAACTCTCTGAGCATCAAGCCATTGCTATCTGATTTTAATTCAAACCCATTACTTTCAGCAAGTCTCCTTAATTCCTTTTTAATGGCAATTGACAATCCTAATTCTTTATGGTCGATGTTACTAAATGAAATTTTGACAACTGGATTTCTCTGTTCCCAATCCCATTTATCTTCAATAAAAAGTTCCTTAAATAATTCTTTTTTTCCTTGAAATAAAGCCTCTATCGTATTGACAAACAGCGACTTACCAAACCTGCGAGGGCGGGATAAGAAAAAATACCCAGCAGAGTTTACTATGTTATTTAAGTATTGAGTTTTATCAATGTACAAGAAGTTCTCTATTCGTAATTTTTCAAAACTCTGTATGCCAATTGGGTATTTTTGAGACATTTTATTATTTGTTGAATAATTGAATTGTTGAGTTGTTGTAAAAAATACTCGCTACTTTTTACCCTACCAAAACCGCCACCATCGCCTTCTCCAATGCCTGTTCAAAATCTTCAATTAAATCCTCCACGGCTTCCAGACCAACGGCAATTCTTACTAAACCATCCGTGATGCCTACTTCGGCTTTTTGGTCGGCTGAGAGTTTTGAGTGCGTTGTGGATGCTGGGTGTGTAATAATGGTTCGGGTATCTCCTAAATTGGGTGAAATAGAAGCTATTTTCAAATATTTTGACATTTCATTCACTACTTCAAAACCACCTTTTATATCAATCGTCAAAATGGCACCGCCCATTTTCATTTGCTTTTTGGCTAATTCATACTGTGGATGTGAAGGCAAAAATGGATATTTTACTTCATTCAAAGCGGGATGATTCTCTAAGGCAGTCGCTAATTTTGAGGCATTGTCAGAATGTTTTTCCATACGCAAGTGCAGGGTTTCCAAACTTTTAGACAATACCCACGCATTAAATGGTGACATGGAAGGTCCAGTATGACGAGCGAAAAAACGAATTTCCTTAATCAAATCTGCCCGTCCACAAATCACGCCCCCAAGCACTCGCCCCTGTCCGTCGATGTATTTCGTTGCAGAGTGAATAACTAAATCCGCACCCCAATCGGCTGGCGTTTGGATAATGGGCGTGGCGAAGCAATTATCAATTGCCAAAATTAAATTATGCTTCGTTTTTAAAGTACAAATTGCCTCAATATCAATGATTTCCAAGCCTGGATTTGAAGGACTTTCACAGAATAAAAACTTGGTATTGGGTTGAATTGCGGCTTCCCATTGATTCAAATCAATCCCATCAACGAAGGTACAAGTGATGCCCCATTTCGGAAGAATCTTCGTCAAAATCTGAATACAAGAGCCAAAAAGGGCTTTTGATGCCACCACGTGGTCGCCTGATTGGAGTAAACCGCCCATTGCCGCAAAGTTGGCAGCCATGCCTGTTGCAAAGGCAATTCCGTCTTCGGTGTTTTCAAGCATACACATCTTATCCACGAACTCGTCTACATTAGGATTCATGTAACGTGAATAAATATTGCCTACTTCTTCCTCCGCAAAAATGGCACGTCCTTGTTCGGCATCTTCAAACGTAAAACTTGATGTAAGATATAACGGTACAGAATGTTCACGATTGTGTGACTGTTCCGCTTGAATTCTGATGGCTTTTGTTTGTTTTTTCACTTTATTCAATTTATTATCTATATTTTATTGTAACTAAAAATCCGTGTCTAATGCCTGTAAGCTCGTAAGCAATCATCATCGCTGATAATACTTTTTCAACACATAACGTATTGAAGAATAGGAGTTTATAAGAGCAGATTTCACTTTTTCTTTCCCCATCCATTCCAATTTTTCTATATTTTCTTCAATCTGAGGCTTCATTCTTGAACCATCAATCAAATCCATTGAATACCATTTTGTTTGTTTCAGAATCGCTTCGTTTTTGTAGGTATA
>JAYUIP010000208.1:0-3058 GCA_043765945.1 Arcicella sp. | reverse complement strand
AGAATTAACGCCTCTTTCCAATGAAATTTTGATGTTTTCAAAAATCAACGGTATGAATTTAATTTTCCTTCCACGCTTAAATTATGGATTCAAAGACAAGATAACGAGACAATACAAAGAAGATTTTTATGTGATTCCAGAAGGCGGTTCAAATGAATTTGCGATAAAGGGAGTTGTGGAAATGATGGATGAAATTTATGCAGATATTACTCCTGATTATGTCTGTGTAGCGGCAGGAACGGGTGGAACTTTGGCTGGAATTGTTTCTGGACTAAGAGGCGATACCGAAGCCATGGGTTTTGCCGTTTTGAAAGATAAAGGTTTGATGTGGAATTTTGTTACGAAACTCCTTACAAAAAACAATGAATTTGACATCAATAACGATTATATTTTCAATAATTACGGAAAAACAACGCCCGAATTAATTGAATTTATTATGGAATTTGAAAAACGAAATCCAACCATAAAATTAGAGCAAGTTTATACTGGAAAGATGATGTATGGGGTATATGATATGATTCAGAAGGGAAAATTCAGAGAAAATTCAAATATAGTTGTCATTCATACAGGCGGATTACGTGGACGTATGAAGGAATTAGGGGAAATATTTTGACAATTAACATTTAACAATTATCAATTAACGGAAAGCAATAAGGGAATAATATGCTTGACTCTTGCATTGAAAGTAGGATAAGTTAGAACCAAAATTGTTGACCCATAATTGATAATTGTTCACTGTTAATTGCTAAGGCATCCACCAATCTCAACCTCAAAAAAACTACCTTTATCAATGAGACTAATTGGTTGAATTTCAACATATTGTGATGAAAATAATTTAGTACTCGAAATTGAAGAAGCATTTCCAATCAACTTCATCTGACCAGAAGTTGCATATTTAGCATCAACAATATTTCCATTCAAATTCATTTGAGTTGGACAAATTACATTTCTTAAAGTTGGAGTTTGTCTTTGAGTGAAATATGATACAAAAGTAGTGGCAATTCCTGATGAATAATTGTTATTTCCATTCACTGAATACGAAGAAGTATCGGTGGAAATTGTCGGTAAAAAAACAGTTGCATTATCCCAAACTTGGGCATTTACAGCGGATTTACTTCGTTGATGTATGCTTTTTCGACCAACGGCGATGAGTAATAAATGGTTAAAATTTTTGGGTAAAAACTTTGCCCTTCACGAGATGAAAATGCTTTGGCAGAACCTCTAACGCTTTCTTGACCTTTAATTAACCACCCAAAATTTGTTGAAGGATTTGAAATCCAAGCATTTACATCGTTGAGCATTTGAATGCTCGACCATTCCGTAAATTCATTTAAAATGCCCACAGCCGTTGCAGAGGCAGTATTTACAAAATCACCGCCGTTAGTAATCCAGTTTGAAGAAGGATAAAAAGTGTTTTGCCAAGTGGCATCATTGACAGTGGCTGGAGAACCATTACCCGAACCATTTGAAGTTCCTTCTCCCCAATTACTCAATAATTTATGAAGGGTAAAATTATGCGGAGTTGTTGAATTTCCTGCCGATTTTAAGGTCGTGAATGTCAATTTTACGGCTTGTATTTGAGCATTTGCAGGAACGGTTGACACATCAAATCTGATTAATGCTCTTCTAACTTGCACCGCCGCCGAATTATTTGTTCTTCCTGCATAAACAAAAAGCCCCGCCCCATCACTTAAATTATTGCCTTCCGAAAAGATTGAATTATCTTTTGTTGGTATAACTTTTATCGAATCAATTTGACAAAAACTTTTATTTAGGTTGAAGATAATTACGAAAATAACCAAAATATTTTTCATCAATTTACTACAATTTTTTCTTTCAAAATAGATTCATTTACTTCCAATTCAACCCAATACTCTCCTTTTTCTAATTTTCCAGTCGGTAACATTTTGATTTGCGTTTCTAAATTTTGGTAGTAATCGTCAATAATGCTCACCACCAAGTTTTGAGAAGCATCTTTTAGCAATAACTTAACTTGTCCAGGTTTATTTAATTGGAAAATAATCCTCTTTACTTTGTCATCTGTTTCATTATTTAAGGCAAAATTACTCGCCGTTGAATCTGTTTTTGCAGCGTTCTTTTTTTCATTTTCAGCATAAGTTGCACTGATACTACCTGTGATTTGAGCGTTAAAAACAGCACTTGCTTTTACCTCAAATCCAGGCATTAAAACGATATCACTCCCTGCGGTAAAAGAAATATTTTTAGTAATTGGCACAACACTTTGAGAAGTTACTGCCATCTTCGCTTTATACGAAATTTCTGATAATGAGACACTTCCGAGCAATAAAGTATCTTTATCACAATTAATTTTAACTCCAGCACAATTGCAATTTGAATCAAATCTATCATGAAAAGTCAAAGGGTCTTTATCATCACAAGGCGTATTTACACTACTGCATAATTGAGCATATTTTGCAATTGGTAAATATCGCCTAAATCATATCGAATTCAATGTTTCAGACTTGTTCTGGCAGCATTAGGATTGGCATTGGTTGTATTGCAAGAAAGCCATGAATATTCTGCCCCGCTGACCAAGTTTTTTGTATGTCCTGCGGGGTCATAAGGGACATAATTTGCTCCTGTATCATCACAATTTGGAGGTGTGCAAGGCGTACCTACACATTGGCAAGTGGCATTATATTGGTCATTTTTTGTCAAAGGATTGCCGTCATCGCAGAGTGTACTCGCTGGGATGCAGGCAATCTCGCATTTATAATCGTACAGATAAAAATTTGAGACACGTTTCCATTCTTTGCGTTCGTGAAAGGGGGTTTTCCAGAAAAGATTGAAGTGGTCACGCCAACCATTTTCTTTATGTCTGAACTCGTAATAATAATATTTTCCTTTCTCCAAGACTAAGGGAGCTGTACTTTGAAAAGAATTATTATTATGCTCAGCTTCATCAACGCCATAAATCACCAAGGCTTGATGTGTTTGTTTGTATTTTATTGAATCATTTTTACTCAAAAAAAAGTAGGTTTGATTATCCCCTGTAAGATTAAATTCGTAAGTTCCTGTTACTGGAACCGTTAAAAAA
>JAYUIP010000207.1:0-8551 GCA_043765945.1 Arcicella sp. | reverse complement strand
AAAACGGTATCATTGAATAGTATGGACTCTTGCGTAACAATTCCGATTTGTTTAGTTAATGATTGAATTTTGATATGTTTTACATCCACGCCATCCACCAAAATTTGCCCTTCTGTGGGGTCATAAAATCTGGGAACAAGGTCGGCAATGGTAGATTTTCCCCCGCCCGAAGTCCCCACCAAAGCAACGGTTTTTCCTTTCTGAATTTTAAAAGAAATATTATCTAAAACCTTTCTGCCCGTTTCATACAAAAAACTTACATTTTTGAACTCAATTTCTTGGTTAAAGTCCTGAATATCAACGGCATCCACGGCATCTTGAATGGCGGGAACGGTATCAATTAATTTCAAAATTCTTTCTGATGAAGCAATGCCTCTTTGCACCGTACTGAAAGCATCAGAAATGGATTTTGCGGGTCGCATTACTTGCGAAAATAGGATAATAAAAGCAATGAAACTTGAAGCAGTCAGACTGCCATCGTTTGCAATAACCAATGAACCACCATACAACAAAATTCCCGCCACCACCGACACGCCCATTGCCTCAGAGAGCGGAGAGGTCATTTCTTGACGATAAACCATCCGCAAAACGGCATCTTTATAGCTGTAATTTTCCTTCCTAAATTTTTCGGAAACGACTTGTTCAGCATTAAATCCTTTCACAATTCGCATTCCGCCAAAAACTTCATCCAAGGTACTGACCATCGAACTTTGAAGCGATTGAACATCACGAGCAGCACGGCGAAGTTTACGAGAAATCAAGGCAATAATTCCGCTGGAAAGGGGCAAAATAATGAGTGAGAATAGGGTCAGTTTCACCGACATATTGAAAAGTGTGATGAAGTACATTATTAACGTAAAGACCTCTTTGATAGCGGCAGTAAATGCTCGTCCAATAGAATTTTCAACTTCCTGCACGTCCGTAGTGAGGTGTGCCATCAAATTTCCTTTTCGTTCGTTATTAAAAAAACCAAAATGGAGTTTCATCGTTTTCTCAAAAACTGCCTGTCGTAAAGAGGCAATCGTCTGAGCTTCAACGGTTTTAAGAACTCTTTGGGATAAATATCTGAAAATATTTGCCAAGATAACCGACACCACAATTGCCCCACAAGCAAACCTCAAAGCCCCCAATCTTCCATAAAGACTAATGACCTGATAGAAATAATAATAGAAGGTATATTTGAAATAATTAATGCTAAATGAAAAAGCTATTTTTTCACTATGTGACTGTAAATCAATATCTTTTACGCCATTGAAGATGATGTCTAATAGTGGAGCAAGGAGCGTAAAGTTCAGAATTCCGAATAAACTGGCAAGTAAAGAGAGGATGAAATACGGAAAAGCAAATTGCCCAATTGAATCAGCGTATTTGAGTATGCGAATATATGTTTTCAAGGGTTATTTTCTAAGATATTTATACAAAAATACGAATAGAAAACACGTTTCATGCGTGTGACTTGCTAAATTTGTTTCTTAAACTCCCTAAAATAGTATGAATTCTTCTTGGCAATGGGTTAAATCCATTCCTTCCATGCTTAAAGATAAGACGAAACTGTTGCCAATTTTGTGGTTTTTGCTTCCTGCAATCATCTCATTCAACAAATGGCGATTGGGTTCTGTAAACAATTATGCCATTTATAAAGGTGTTTTTGCCCATCTTCTTAGACAAGTAAATCTGTATTCGCTTTATCCACTCGACCACGTGGATTCTAATCATTATGGACCTATTTTTGGACTGATTATTATGCCTTTTACCATCTTTCCAGATGCGGTTGGCGTGCCACTTTGGGTGTGTTTTCAGGCGTTTGTGTTGTATAAAGCACTTACTTTATTACCCATAAAAAATCAGTATAAATGGATACTTTTGGCGATTTGTATCGTGGATTTAATGACGGCTTCTGCCAGCGTACAGGTCAATCCGAGTATTATTGGCATGATGATTTTGTCGTGGTATTTCGTTAAAAAAGACCAAGTGATTTGGGCAACACTTTTTGTAATGCTCGGAGCGTTTATTAAGTTATACGGCATCGTGGGATTGGCGTTTTGGGTGTTTTCGGATAGTAAAATCAAGTACATTGGCTACTCAATCATGTGGGTAATTGTGCTTTTTGTATTACCAATGGCGATTAGTTCACCCGAGTTTATTGTGCAAACTTATTTCGATTGGTTTGAGAGTTTAACGCATAAGCACGAAATTAATCAGGGCGTTGCCAATGGGGCAGGAACGACCATGCAGGATGTTTCGCTGATGGGATTAGTCAGAAGATTGGGAGGCTTTCCAAACATTCCAGGAGCGTATTTTATCATTCCAGGGTTCATTTTGCAGATGATTCCTTTGTTGAGATTTAAGCAATATTCAAATCTGATTTTCCAGTTAAGATATTTGGCTTCTTTGGCAATTTTCGTCGTAATTTTCTCTTCATCTTCTGAATCTCCAACTTTCATTATTGCGGTTTCAGGCGTGGCAATTTGGTTTATTACTCAAGAATATCCAGTTCAAAATTGGGTTAAAATCTTGCTCATTTTGGTGGTAATTATCACTTCACTTTCAGCAACTGATATTTTCCCAAAAGATGTCAGACAAATATTTATTATTTATTCAATTAAAGCATTTCCTTGTTGTTTGGTCTGGTTTGCCTGTATTTACCAACTTTTATTTCAAGAAACCACTAAAATAAAAACCTCATGGATAACTCAAAATTAACAATTTGTATTCTTTCGGCGGCTTACAACGAAGGTGAAAATCTATTGGTTTTTTATAATGAAGTTAAAAAAGTCATCAATGATTTACCGTATAATTTTGAATTTTGTTTTGTGAATGATGGCAGTAAAGACAATACGCTTTCCGTAATTAGAAAATTAGCAAAACAAGATTCTACGGTAAAATATTTATCGTTTTCAAGAAATTTCGGACAACAAATTGCCCTCAAAGCGGGGATAGATTCCATTGATGCTGATGCCATTATTATGATGGATAGCGATATGCAACATCCCCCAGAAATGATTGTTGATTTGATTAAAATTTGGCAAGAAAAAAAGGTCAATATGGTGAATACTTTGCGGGAAGAAGATCAAGAATTATCATGGTTCAAGAAACAAACCAGTAAACGTTTTTATCAATTTTTGAATAAAGTAAGTGAATTAAAAATGGAACCAGGTCAGGCAGATTTTCGCCTCATTGACCGTCAGGTTGCTAATATTCTAAAAAAGTCAAAAGAGCAAGATGTTTTCCTTCGAGGAATGATTCAATGGATTGGTTTTAACCAAGTTACAGTTACTTACAAAGCCAACAAACGTTTTGCGGGAGAAAGCAAATATACCTTCCGAAAAATGATGCGTTTGGCTTTGGACGGCATTACTTCTTTTAGCGTAAAACCCTTATATACAGCTATTTACATCGGATTTTTCTTTGCTTTTCTCTCATTCCTCTATTTGCCGTACGTCGTTTATAGTTTTATCGTAGGTAAATTCGTTGATGGTTGGGCATCGTTATTAGTAACCGTTGCCTTTTTTGGAGGAATTAATTTGATGGTATTGGGCGTGATGGGAATTTATATTGGCAAAGTTTTAGTACAAAATAAAGAGCGTCCTTTATACATTATTCAAGAACAAAATATTCATGAAAATAGCCTCATTGAGCTTTGATATAGAAGAATTCGATATGCCTTACGAATACGGCGGAAGTCCCACGATGGAAGAACAAATCGAAACTTCCACGAAAGGTTTAGCTTCAATTGTATCTGTTTTAGAAAAATATCAAGCAAAAGCTACCTTTTACTGCACAGGAGTTTACGCCACCGCAAAGCCAGAATTGATAAAAGCATTAAGCCAAAAACACGAAATTGCTTCTCATAATCATTATCATTCAAGTCATAAAAAAGAGGATTTGAGTACATCAAAAGCTATTTTGGAGGAAATAACGGGTCAAGAAGTAGTAGGTTTCAGAATGCCGAGAATGGCTCCTGTTTCGGATACGGACTTGGTTGAAGCGGGTTATAAATACAATGCTTCCATCAATCCGACTTACCTACCTGGACGTTATGATTATAGACATATTTCAAGGACATCTTTTATGCAAAATAACTTAATCCACTTCCCTGCCTCGGTTTCCCCCAACTGGCGAGTGCCTTTGTTTTGGATTACTTTTCATAATTTCCCTTTACAATATTTCTTTTATCTCTGTAAAAAAGTAGTGGAAGCCGATGGATATTTACATCTTTATTTTCACCCTTGGGAGTTTACCGACTACACTCAACTACCAAACGGAGCAAAATATCCATTCTATTTACACCAAAACAACGGTAAAAAAATGACAGAAAGATTTGATAAACTAATGGCTTTTTTGCGGAAGGAAGGCTTTGAATTTAAGACTTCAAAGGAGTTATTAATTCCCTCAACTTCGCATACTTCACCACAGGAGTCATTGCCGTCAATAACGCCCACATAAAACCAGCGTAACCATCTAAGCATGAACCTTTTAGCAAATAAATTTTCAGAAAAGTTGTCGGAAAACGAGAAATGATTTTGAAGGTTGAAGCCGTCTTTCCATGTTCTGATAAAGTCTTTGCACCGAGGGAAGTATATTTATTGAATTTGTTAAAGTAATCGGTCAAATCACGGTAGCTATCGTGAAGAATTTGATGTTTTAAGGTACCTATTTTTCCATTCACCTCCACACTTTCGTGAACGTATTCTGCGTTCCAATTTCCGTATTTTCGATTAAAAAGTCTTAAAGTCAAGCGTTTATACTCACCGCTAAATCGAAGGAGTTTCCCCGAAAAAATCAAGGAACGAGGAATCTTAAAACCTTGATAATAAGTATTTTGGAGGTCTAAATTTTGAATTTCTTGTTGTAATTTAGGCGTTAAAATTTCATCATCATCCAAAGACAAAATCCAATCATTGGAAGCCTGTTCAGTCGCAAAATTCTTCTGAGAACCATATCCATCAAAAGCCCGATAAACGATTTTAGCCATAAATAGTCGAGCAATTTCCAACGTTCCATCCGTACTTCCCGAATCTACTAAAACGATTTCATCCGCCCAAGAAACAGCCTCCAAGACAGGTTTAAGGGTTTTTTCTGAATTTAGAGTTATTAGGGTTATGGATATTTTCATAAGGTTTTACACAAAATAAGGTGTTACAGTTTAATGCAAAACCTTAAGTATTTTCTTAACTTGTAGTATGAATTTATGGTAAATAATTACTCAATAAAATACATTGGATGAACTACAAATAAAAACACACGAAATTACAGGAATTTCGTGTGATGTACCTTTCTATTTAGCAAAAGACGGATGTGCACAATATTTTATAAAAAATGGATAATGGTTCAATTTAACTGAATTTCAACTTCATGCTCAAAAGCAATAAAGTTTACTAAACTATTCAATCCATTGTAAACAGGCAAAATATCAACTTTACAAAGATAAATCTCTCCATTTTTACGATAATTGACAATCTTTCCAGAATATTTCTCTGCGATATTTATTTTTCTCCTGATTGCCCTTTTTGCTTCTACTGCCGTTCCTAAGCCTTGAAGGAATTTTGGAAATTGTCCAATTGCTTCATTCGGGGCATATCCTGTCATACGAGTAAAACCTTTACTTACCCATTCAATCTGTTCCTTTTCGCAAGTAATGACAATGGTGTTGTTGCGGTCTTGAAGAAAACGCTTTATTTTGTTCAAATCAAAATTCCAATTCCTTGATTGAGCAAATTCTTCCAAAACAGTATATTCGGATTTATCGTTTCTCGAAATCTCAATGAATTCATAAGCTGCCGACAAGGGTGTCGCAGGGTTAAACTCACTAAAAGTGTTACAGTTAGTATTTGAAGAAAGATTTATCATTTTTTGTTGTCTAATAATAGTTCAAATTTGCTTATTAACCCATATAAATCTTTGTGATCGTATTTTGTTTAAAAAAATTAAAAACTTCTTAAAATTTTTGCTTAAAAACTATAATAATTGAAACATTATTTATCATTGTTTCATACTTTTTAATCACATGATAGGGTGATAGACAATAATTAAAATTATACAAACTGTTGATAATCAAATATTTATATTTTAAAAATTATCTTTTGATAATGCCTTTATGTGTGATGGTATATGAAATGTGTATTTAACCTGTTAATTTTACATCACATTTAAAACACTAAATTAAAATTTGAAAAGAAAATTTTACTTAAATTAATTAGTAATCTTTCAAACCCAAAACAAATACAAAATGGAGACGACTCAAAGTAACAACAACAATAGTGGAAATGGCATATTGAAGGCAGCTTTGGCTGTAACAATGTTATTTATCGGTTTTTTAGGATATTTGTTATATGATTCTAAAAAGTCAAACACTAATCAAGAGCAAGTTATCAACCAAAAAGTTGAGCAACTGGCAACAACAAAATCACGTTTGGATTCAGTGGCAGTACAGTTAGATTCAAAAATTGCGGAGATAACAGCATTAGGTGGTAGAGTAGATGAATTAGTAGCGGCACGTACTCAATTAGAGAAAGACAAGAAATCATTGAAAAATGCTAAATTCTTTAACTCTAAACAATATGATGCTAAAATCGCTGATTATGTGGCTTTATTGACCGAGAAAGACAATGTTATTGCACAGTTGAAAACTGAAAACGAGAATTTGACGGCTCAAACAGTCACTTTATCGAAAGAGAAAGATGTATTGGTTCAGGAGAAACAAACTTTTGTTGACGAAAATACTGGCTTGAAAACGGAGAAGGAGAAGTTGAATCAAACAGTTGCTGATTATACAACTAAGAATGAAGAACTTGTTAAGAAAGTGAGAACTGGTGCTCAATTGAAAGCCATGAATCTGCAAGTGTCTGCTGTGAAATCGAACGGTAAAGTTCAAGACGGCGGAAAGTATCGTGCAAAGAAAGTTGATAAATTAAAATTATCATTCGTATTACCTTCAAATGCCATCACTGAGCAAGATAATAAAGATATTATGGTTCGTATTATGGACGCAAATGGTGCTGTAATCACGGATTCTGCAACTGGTTCGAGCGTGTTTGATTTTGGTGGAAAAGAGATGGCATACACAACCAAAGGAAGTGTTGCTTTCACAAATAACGATCAAAACGTAGAGATGCTTTACTCACGTGGAGCTCCTTATCAAGCTGGAAATTATACCGTAGAATTATATTCGGAAGGTTTCAAAATCGGTACGGGTGCTTTCACGATTAAGTAATTAATTGAAAATATTATTCCTTGCTATTATTTATGGCAAAACCGTCTTAGGCATTTTCCTAAGGCGGTTTTGTGTTTTAATGCCTTTCGTCACATATTATAAGGGTTTGGTAACATTTTTTAGGAGGTTGAAACGAATAATTCCTAAATTCGATTATGAGTCTAAATTTCTTTGCCACTAAGGCACAAAGTCTCTGAGTATTTTTAAAAAACTTTCGTGTCTTAGTGCCTTTGTGGCAACAATCACTTCAAACACCATGCAATTAACCATTACAAATCTCAACAAAACCTACTCCAACGGCGTACAGGCTTTGAAAGATGTCAGTCTCACCATCAATCAAGGAATGTTTGGGCTTTTAGGACCCAACGGTGCGGGTAAATCCTCCCTCATGCGGACTATCGCAACGCTCCAAGAAGCTGATTCTGGTAGTATTTCTTTGGGCGAGATTAACGTCCTAACTCAAAAAGAAGATGTTCGTAAAACGTTGGGCTATTTGCCACAGGAATTTGGAGTATATCCAAAAATTGATGCGGTAACACTTCTCAACCATTTGGCAGTTCTGAAAGGAATTACGAACGCCTCTGAACGCAAAAATTTAGTAGAATCACTTTTACAAAAAACCAATCTCTGGGAATCTCGCAAGAAGAATTTAGGTGGTTTTTCGGGAGGAATGAAACAGCGTTTTGGCATTGCCCAAGCCCTTTTGGCAAATCCAAAACTCATCATCGTGGACGAACCAACGGCTGGACTTGACCCTGCCGAAAGAAATCGTTTTCTGAATTTATTGTCTGAATTAGGTGAAAATACGGTCGTAATTCTCTCTACGCACATCGTGGAGGACGTGAAGGAGTTGTGTTCAGATATGGCAATTATCAATAAGGGACAGGTTTTATACAAAGGAAATCCCTTCGAGGCAATTGACACAATTCAAGGAAAAATTTGGCGAAAACGGATTAAAAAAGAGGAATTAGTGGATTATAAAACCAGCCACAACGTCATTTCTGACCGACTGATTGCTGGTTCACCCGTGATTCATGTTCTCTCAGAAAACAACCCAGACGGCACTTTTGAACCAGTCACGGCTGATTTAGAAGATGTTTACTTCGGAAAAATATTTTCCAACTAATAATGGAACGTAAGGATGGAACGCAGATGCTTCACAACGCAGATTTAAGAGGATTTTATTGTGATAACACGAAATTATTTCCTTTATGATTTATGTTTTTGCAAAGAGAAAATTACATACAAATTATAGAAGACGTTAATTTTTTGTACAAATCTTCTATTAAAAATCGTAGAACAAAATCCTCTTAAATCTGCACTGCCGAAGGCATCTGC
>JAYUIP010000206.1:0-3060 GCA_043765945.1 Arcicella sp. | reverse complement strand
CGCATGGACAGACCCGCAGGCAAAGGAACAATCCAACGAGCGGGTACACGAATGTATTCAGATAATCCACCCGAGGTATTCATCCCCAAATCATAACTCGTCACAATAACTTCATCACCAATTTGAAAATCAGAAGATTCGCTTGCTTCCACAACCCCTACGGCATCAATGCCTGGCGTGTGCGGGTAATTGCGAGTAACGCCCTTATTACCAACGGATGACAAAGCATCTTTATAATTCAAGGCGGAATAATGCACTCGAACCAAGACTTCTCCCACTGGCAATTCCAAAATCTGACGTTGAATTATTGACCTAACATATTGTTTATCAGCACTTTCTGATATTTGAAGAGCCTTAAAAGATTGATTTTCCATTGTTAAATTTTCTTAAATAATGTTAAATAGTTTTGGTTAATGAAATAGAATTTCGTGTTTTGGTTTTTAATCAAACTTATCCTAAAATCATGAAAAAAACTATTTTACTCACCTTATTATTTTTGCAATATATACCTACGTTTTCTCAAACTGAAAAGTTGAAAGATGTATGTCAAGTTTTTAATCTTCCCGATGGAAAAGACACCACCACTTTTATTGTTTGGGGAAGTAAAACAGACCTAAAAAAGAAGAAACCGCTCTTCTTTTTTCGCCAAGGTTCCCGCCCTGAGCCGTTGATTGAACTTTATGGTTCAAGTTATGAACTTCGTTTTCCTTTTTATGCAAAACCAATCACGGATAAATATCATTTGGTGATGGTGCAAAAATCAGGAACTCGCTTGATGGCAGATTCTACCTACATGGAGGAATTTAACGAAGGAATGAAAACAGGTAATCCGAAGTATTTAACCAAAAAATATCAGGAAAACAATAACCTCGACAAAGCCACCGCCCAATGCAATCAGGTGATTAATTATTTGGTAAAACAACCATGGATTGATTCAAAGAGGATTGTTTTTTGTGGGGGTTCAGAGGGTTTTACGGTTGGGGCGAATTTAGTGGCAAATTTTAATAAATCTGTTACGCATACTATTCTCTTTTCAGCTCATGCGGGAAGGCGATTTGAACATTTAATTTATCAAAATCGACAGGCTGTGAGAGAAGGAAAAATGACAGCAGAAGAGGCTCAAAAAGAAATTGAACAACTTTATAAAGGTTGGGAAGATGTTTGTAAATATCCAAAATCAATTGATAAAAGTTTTGGAGATACTTATTACGCATGGCATTCTTTTTCTACTAAAAATACAGATAACTTGTTGAGAATCAACACGCCACTCTATATTGCGTATGGAACAGAAGACGGAGAAGTTACGATTGGTTTAGATTATTTACCCTTAGATTTCATTGAAAAAGGAAAGAAAAATTTGACGTTAAAAGCCTACATAAACTGTGACCATCAATTTTTTGAATTAAAAAAAGATGCCTCTGGAAAAGTAGTTGATAAGGTTTTTCAGGGAGATAAAGTTTCGCAGGATTTTATGGATTGGTTGGGGAAGAATTAAAGGATATTGTATGGATTTATAAACTCCAAACCATCAATCCCATCAAAATCTTTTGAATTACGTGATATTAAAGTCATACCATAAACTAATACAGTAGCCGCAATAATCGCATCTGGAAGTTTAATTTTATAAGTCTTACGAATATCAATTGTTGTATCAATTAAATTTTTACTAACATCATGTACAACAGAAAATGTTACAAATTTTTCTAAAAGTTCATGTTCTTCTTGCGAAATATTTTTCGTAGCAAACAATTCAATGTTTGTTACAATTGAAATTTCTGGATTTATTCCCATCAAGAATGCTCTTCCGTTTTCAGGAAGATTTCCATTACAAAAATCAATAATGGTATTCGAGTCTATTAAATACCTCTTTACCATTCGTTTCTCATCTCATTTACAGTTTCATGCAATTTTTTAGCCGATTCGTCAGAAAGTTTCCCCCAAAAATCAGCCATAGTTACCTTTTGAGGACTTTCTTCAATAATTTCCTCCACTGAGTATAGCAGAACTTCTATTTTTTTCCCAATATATTTTGAAGGAATAGATAATAAAATATCAGTATGTTGGGGTATCATGCTTGTTCGTATCATTTTCTTATTTTTTAAGTTTTTTTAATCACTCTCCCAAATCAATGAAAGAGTGATTTTACAACAAATTTAATTTTTATTCCGATAGAAATGGATATTTATAATCAACTGGCGAAACAAAAGTCTCTTTGATTGTTCTTGGCGAAACCCACCGTAAAAGATTCAACATCGAACCCGCTTTGTCATTTGTGCCCGATGCTCTTGCTCCTCCAAAAGGTTGTTGTCCTACCACTGCTCCCGTTGGTTTGTCGTTTATGTAAAAATTACCCGCAGCGTTTACTAAAATCTTATTGGCAACTTCAACCGCATAACGGTCTTGGGCAAAAATTGCTCCTGTTAAAGCATAATCAGACGTTGAATTAACGATTTCTAAGGTTTCTTCATATTTATTTTCATCATACACATAAATTGTCAGAACGGGTCCAAAAATCTCTTCGCACATCGTTTTGTAGTGCGGGTCTTTGGTCAGAATGATAGTTGGTTCAATAAAATATCCTTTTGATTTATCGTAATTACCACCCGCAAAAATCTCTGCATTTTCAGTGTGCTTTGCTTCCTCCACGTAATTAGCAATTTTGTCGAAGGCTTTTTCATCAATCACGGCATTCACAAAATTTGAAAAATCCTCTGTAACACCCATTTTTATCTCCTCCAAAAATGTTTTTACATACTTAGAAGTCTCTTCCCACAGGTTTTGCGGTACATAGGCACGGGAAGCTGCCGAACATTTTTGTCCTTGATATTCAAAAGCCCCTCTCACTAAACCCACGGCAAGTGCTTTTGGGTCAGCGGATTTGTGAGCAACTACGAAATCTTTTCCACCCGTTTCTCCAACAATTCTTGGATATGACTTATAATTCTGAATATTTGCTCCGATGGTTGTCCAAATATGTTGAAAAACCTTTGTACTGCCCGTGAAATGCACACCTGCGAACTGTGGATGCTTAAAAACAATATCACCTGTCATTGGTCCATC
>JAYUIP010000205.1:0-3068 GCA_043765945.1 Arcicella sp. | reverse complement strand
TATTTACTAACATTCCGAAAAGTAAATGAATGAAAAATATGTCGTTTCGCAAAACGGGCAACTGACGGAGCGTTCACAAATTTAACGTAAGTATTTTTAGGTACGCCAAAGTATTCATACACCACATTATCTTGAAAAATAATCTTTAATTTCTCATCTTTGTAATCAAAATCCTCAATGTTTGAAGTCGTTGTGATTCGAGTATATTCTTCCGCATTCAAAGCGTGGGTTTCTGGGGCAATGCTTACCAATAAATCATAAGCCTCAATAATTGCCTTGCTTTTCAAAGCCGCTTCCGCTTTTCGTTCCTCATCATTTACAATTTTATCGGGATGCCATTCCTTGATTAAATTTCTGTAAGTAGTCTTTAATTCAGCAAGTTCGGTTGTTCTGGTTGCACCAAATAATGCTCTGTATGAAGTGATTTTTTTCATTAAATTTGTGTAATTGTAATTTTTTACAAAATTAACGAGCAAAATTGACATCTCCCATTTTAGGAATAAAGAGTTGATAATCAGACTGAATATTATCGAATTTGTGCTTTTTAAACTTTGTATTTTCATATTTTCTAAACAAATATTTTGATTTGGATTTGAACTTTGCATTTCGTTAAAGAGACTCATTTTTAGCCTATTTTTTGAAAATTCAGAAAATAATCCAGTCTAAAATTATTTTTTTAGAATCTTATCAAGATATTCTATTACGATTTTAATTTAGCAACATAATTCTGCAAGTGTGGTTTTTCATTCTTATTTTTGTGATATTAATTAGGTTAAAGTATTACGGATTAAGTACTGGGGACATAATTACCTCATATCTCATACCTTATACCTAAAAACTGATAACTAATAAAAACATATCATGGCTTTTGACTTAGAAATGATTAAAGCGGTTTACGAAAAAATGCCTTCACGCATTGAAGCAGCTCGTAAATCAGTCGGCAGACCGCTTACGCTAACTGAAAAAATTCTGTATTCTCACTTGTGGGAAGGTAATCCGACAGCAACTTTTGAGAGAGGAAATTCTTACGTGGATTTCGCCCCAGACCGTGTGGCTATGCAAGATGCGACGGCTCAAATGGCACTTTTGCAGTTTATGCAAGCGGGTCGCCCAAAGGTGGCAGTACCTTCAACGGTTCATTGTGACCACTTAATTGAAGCAAAAGTTGAATCAAAAACTGACCTTTCAGTAGCGATTGACAAAAATAAAGAAGTTTACGATTTCCTTTCTTCGGTATCGGATAAATATGGTTTAGGATTCTGGAAACCAGGGGCTGGAATTATTCACCAAGTGGTTTTAGAAAACTACGCTTTTCCAGGCGGAATGATGATTGGAACCGATTCACACACCGTAAATGCGGGTGGATTAGGCATGATTGCCATCGGAGTTGGTGGTGCAGATGCTTGTGATGTGATGGCTGGATTAGCTTGGGAATTGAAATTCCCTAAATTAATTGGCGTAAAATTAACGGGTAAATTGAGTGGTTGGACATCAGCAAAAGACGTTATTTTGAAAGTAGCGGGTATTTTAACCGTGAAAGGCGGAACTGGTGCAGTTGTTGAATATTTTGGTGAAGGAGCAACTTCAATGTCATGCACGGGCAAAGGAACCATTTGTAATATGGGTGCTGAAATCGGAGCAACGACTTCTACTTTTGGTTACGATGATTCAATGGCTCGTTATTTACAATCAACGGGACGGGCAGAAATTGCAATAATGGCGGACGGAATTCGTGAGCATCTAACAGCTGATTCTGAGGTTTATGCTAATCCAGAAACGTATTTTGATCAAGTAATCGAAATAGATTTAAACACGCTTGAACCACATTTAAACGGGCCATTCACACCAGATTTAGCAACGCCAATTTCAAAAATGAAAGAGATGGCGGAGAAAAACGGCTGGCCCACAAAAATTGAAGTGGGTTTGATTGGTTCATGTACAAATTCATCTTACGAAGATATTTCTCGTGCCGCTTCATTGGCTCGTCAAGTTGCTACGAAAGGTTTAAAAGCTAAGGCAGAATATACGGTAACCCCTGGTTCTGAGTTAGTTAGATATACCATTGAGCGTGATGGTTTTGTGGATATATTTGAAAGTATCGGCGGAAAAGTATTCTCAAATGCTTGCGGACCATGTATTGGTCAGTGGGCAAGATTTGGGGCTGAAAAAGGTGAAAAGAACACAATCGTTCACTCTTTCAACAGAAATTTTGCTAAACGTGCCGATGGAAATCCAAATACGTATGCCTTTGTAGGTTCCCCAGAATTGGTGACAGCCATGGCAATTGCAGGAGATTTGACATTTAATCCTTTGACAGATTATTTGATTAATGAAGCAGGTGAAAGAGTAAAATTTGACGAACCAACTGGAAATGAATTACCTCCAAAAGGGTTTGATGTTGAGGACGCAGGCTATCAATCACCAGCCATTGATGGTTCGGGTGTGGAAGTAAAAGTTTCACCAACGTCTGATCGTTTGCAATTATTGGAACCATTCAAGGCTTGGGAAGGAACGGATTTATTGGGCTTGAAATTATTGATAAAAGCCAAAGGAAAATGTACAACCGACCATATTTCTATGGCTGGTCCTTGGTTGAAATACCGTGGACATTTGGATAATATTTCTAATAATATGTTAATTGGTGCGGTCAATTTTGCCAACGAAAAAACAGATAATGTTAAGAATCAGTTGACGGGAGAATACGGACACGTTCCAGCAGTTCAGCGGGCATACAAAGAAGCAGAAATTGGTTCAATCGTAGTAGGTGATCAAAATTATGGTGAAGGTTCTTCTCGTGAACACGCAGCGATGGAACCTCGTTTCTTGGGTGTGAGAGCAGTTTTAGTAAAATCTTTCGCTCGTATTCACGAAACAAATTTAAAGAAACAAGGAATGTTGGGTTTGACATTTGCCAACGAAGCAGACTACGATAAAATCCAAGAAGATGATTCAATTGATATTAAAGGTTTAGCAACATTTGCTCCAAATACGCCTTTAATAATCGTTTTGAATCATGCTGACGGAACTTCGCAAGAAATTTTGGCGAATCATACGTATAATGAACAACA
>JAYUIP010000204.1:0-3069 GCA_043765945.1 Arcicella sp. | reverse complement strand
AATCTACTTTTGGGAGAGCATCAAAATCTTCTTTATTCCGAATATCTCCGTGAACAAAAACTGCCCCAGCTTTCGCCAAACGGGGTAAATTGAGTTCTGAACCTTTACGTTTAAGGTTATCCAAACAGATTACTTCGTAGCTTGGATAATTACTTTTAATGTTAATGGCAAGTGCCGAACCGACAAAACCTGCACCGCCTGTTATTAAGATTTTCATGTATTTTTGTTCTATATACTTTCAATTATAGCTTTTTGTCATTGCGAGGCACGAATCGGGGTTTTCTCACAAACTCCCAGTTTTCATCTTGATTAATTCTTCCTCATATTTAAAAGTAAGCCCCTTCAAAGTTTTTGCTAAATTTAAGGCTTTTTCTTCCGCTATTATTGCATCTGATTTAACGCCCATTTTGTATAATAAATGGGCATAAGTATTCCAATAATCAGGGGTTTCATCAATTTCATTTGCTTTTTTTATCCACGGAATTGCTTTTTGAAGGGTATTTTTATCACTTACATTTCTGTAAAATTCTCCTGCCAAACCGTCTAAATCTGAGGCAAAATTAATGCTTGCGTAACGACTGTGTAATTGTTTCATAGCATCAAATCGGACTTTACCAATTTTTACAGAATCAGACTTCCCAGTACGATAAGGCATCATAAACTCCTGAAAATGAGCCTGATTCTGCTTTTTTAATTCGTCTTGTGAGATGTTCATTAAATATTTATCTGCTAAATTTTGAGCAGTTTCTAAATACTTGGGCGTGTTATTTGTACTCTTATAAAACTCCATGCGATAACGCTCATTTTGTCTTCCTGCCTCCACAGGATTTAATTGTAAATTATGGGCAGCTAATCTTTCTAATAAATCTAAATTCTTGGTTCTGAGAGCATTACGAAAATATTCCATCATCGTACTTGACACTATTTCAAGTGTAGAGATATTAAATTTTTTGAAAGCGGACTGATTTTTTAAAATTTCAATTGCCTTACCATTAAGTGTAAAAGTATTTTCAACTAATAATTTTAGAGTTTTTTCGGAAGTTAGTTCATTGATTGGAATTGCCAATAAATACTGTTCTACCAACTCCCGATTATCCATCACCATCGCATGGCGTTTGTTGATAAAATCTGCCATGAAGGCGGCATCTCTCTTCCCCGCCCGATATTGGTTTTCATAATCTTCTAAACGTCCTTCTTTGTATTGATTTAAGGCATTATCCACCGATTTCATAAATTCACCTACGGGCATATATCCTGCATCTGTCAATAAAACATTTTGATTTTTATCTGCCCAGACTAAAAACGGATATGCACTTACTTCAAAACGTCTTGCCAAATCTGGACCTTCACCCTTTTCAGCATCAATTTTGAAATTAATAAAGCTGGCATTCATCTTTTGAATGACTTCGGGTTTTGAATAAACTTTTTGGTCAAGGAGCTTGCAAGGTCCGCACCAAGTAGTGTAAAAATCTATGAAAATAGGCTTGTTTAGCGTTTTAGCCTTAGCCACCGCATCTTTCCAAGTCCCCTTCTCAAAATTAATTTCTTGGGCGTGGGTGATAAAGGGTGCAAGGGATAAAAGAAAGGATGTGAAAAGTTTTTTCATACGAAACAAATGTTGGAACGCTGATGACGCAGATGCCTTCGGCAACGCAGATTTACGCAGATTAAGGAAGGAATTAAATAATTATATTTATCTAATATTCTAATTATTAAAGAGTTAAAATCATTTCCCAAAACAGCTTTAATATTACCGAACAAAAAAACCCTTTTAAATCTGCGTTGCGAAGCATCTGCGTTCCAATAATTAAGCTCGCCATTTGTTAATTTGCTTTGGCACAACGTCTATAGCTTTTTCAATAATTTTGGGAGCGAGTGGTTTTACAAAAGGATACAAGTACGTATTTTGCGTTTCTTTTTCTGGAAATTTTATACCGATGGAAGTTGTTAGCCAAATGAAAATACTAATCCCAAATGCCCACGTAAATCCACCCACAATTGCTCCTGCAAGCGAGTCAAAACTGCCAAAAACGGTATATCTGATAGATTTTCTTAATGTCCAACCTAATTTATTAATCAAAAACACAATCGGGAAAAATACTGCTCCAAAACCAATATAAGGCACTAATTTCTCTGTCATACGATTATTCACGTAGGGAGAAATCCAATCACCCGCATAACCCAAAGCCCGAAAACCAATAATGACCGAAACCACAAAAGCGGCTATCGAAATGACCTCAATGATGATGCCCCGTTGATAGCCGATGTATGCCCCCCAAAGCGTGGGAAGAAGTATGAGAATGTCGATTAATTGCATAGCCCCCTAACCCCCGAAGGGGGAACTTTCGAGTTCAATATTGCTTTCTATTTGCAATATATATTTAAAATAAAGTAATTTTTAAGTCCAATTTTGGTTCCCCTCTTAGGGGTTAGGGGGCTGTGGTTTAAGCTAATATCTCCTTCACCATGGCAGAAACTACCTTTCCATCAGCCAAACCCGCTAATTCTTTGGTAGCAACACCCATCATTTTACCCATATCTGAGGGGGCAGATGCTCCCACACGAATTTTAATTTCTTCCAATTTTGAACGTATCTCGTCTTCCGATAATTGTTTTGGCAAAAATTCTTCGATAATTGTGAGTTCTGACTGTTCTGTTTGAGCTAAGTCAGTGCGGTTTTGGGATACGTATATTTCCAAAGAATCTCTGCGTTGTTTGGCGGCTTTTGTCAAAAGTTTCATTTCAACATCTGCCGAAAGGTCAGCTCCTGTGTTTGTCCCAGCGGATTCTTCAATTAAAATCATTGCTTTGATGGCACGGAGCGTCCTGAGACGGTCTTGGTCTTTTGCACGCATGGCATCTTTTATGCCGTTGTCGATATTAGTTTTTAGTGACATTTTAAAAAAGTTCTGAGTTTTGTGTACTGAGTTCTGAGTTTACCTTAACTTTGGTTATTCAGAGAACATTCGTTTTGTTTTCGATGTTCAATTCACAAAAGTAATAAAATCGTTATTGGTTATTGGATATTGGTTAGTAGTATTTTCATTAACACCCAAATCCTAACTATTA
>JAYUIP010000203.1:0-8589 GCA_043765945.1 Arcicella sp. | reverse complement strand
ATAAAAGGTTCTTCTTTTTTATCAAAATCAAGCCCTAAAAACTCTTTGGAGGCATATCCTTTAATGGAAATGTACATCATAAAAATACCCGCAGACATCATAATTCCACCTAAAAACTGATTAAAAATTGAGTCTTCCATCAACCTTTTTGACTCCGCAGTAAGTTGAAAATACAATATCGGAACCAACAAAACAACCGCAATTAGATTGTAGATTATGCGATAATATTTTGTAGGAAATATTTTTTTTACTATATCAGATGCCAGTACGGAATGTACAATCCCATAACCAATCCAAAGCAAAGCTAAAATAACGTTATTTTTCATAATACTTTATAGAACGAATTGGCACGCAGATGAGACTCGCCGTTGCAGTTCCAATTCGTTCCAAGATTTTTATCCCTTATAAAATACCCATTTTGTAATCTCTTTCCAGCTTGGCTTTTTGCCGTACATCAAGATTCCCACTCTGTAAACCTTACCAGCCAGCCAAGTAGTTCCCATAAAACCTAAAACAAGCAAACCAAATGACAAAGCAATCTGCCAATTCGGAACGCCGAAAGGGATTCTTACCATCATATCAATCGGTGAAGTCAACGGAAACATGGAAGCCCAAAATGCCAAATTACTGTCTGGATCTTGGATAATTGCCTGTGCCAAAAAGAAAGAAACCAATATCGGAAGCGTGACGGGCAGTAAAAATTGTTGAGCCTCAGAGGCATTTTCAACCGCAGAACCAACGGCAGCGAAAAGTGAACTGTAAATCAAATATCCTCCGATATAAAACAAAAAGAAACAGATAATTAACTTCGCCAAAGAAACATTTTCTACGGTCTGTGAAATAGCTAATAACGGATTTTTAGCACCAATTTCTTTCTTCAATTTCTCAACATCTTCTTTCTCAGCACCACTTTTTTGCATAGCTTGTACCTTTTCCTCCATCTTGCCAGACATCAAAGCCGTGGTTGCCGACGAAGCGGCAAAAGTCAAAACGCCCCACAATAAAAATTGGGTCAATCCGACCAATCCAACGCCAATAATCTTACCCATCATCAACTGAAAGGGTCTTACCGATGAAATCATTACTTCAATAATACGGTTACTTTTCTCTTCAATAACCCCATTCATTACTTGCGAACCGTATAAAAATGCCGACATATACAACACAAAACCAAAGACCCCAGCCAAAATCATAGCTCCCGTTGAACTACTACTTTGCTCTTGTCCGTCTTCTTGCAAAGTGAAAGTATCAGAACTGACTTTAACCTTATTATCCTCCAAAACCTTCAAATTAATGTTGGCATTTTTGAGTTTAATATTGCGTAATTCTGCTTGAATAACTCCTTCAATATCACGTTGCGTACCAAAACCAATGCTTTTCTTTCCGACCATTTTCACGCCATCAGAATTTATCAAAATGTCTTTTGGAATATTCACTAAAATATCGGCATCGCTCTTCAACAAGCCTTTTTTGGCTTCTTCAAAAGGTTTATTGATGAATTTATAAGTAATATCTTCCTGAGATACAGATTTAATTTTATCTTTGAATAAACCGCTTTCATCTACAATTTCAACGACCTTGGTGTCATTGGAATTTATCGCCAAATAAATGGGAACGGCATAGACTCCCGCAATCAAAAATGGAACAAGAATTGAGGCAATCCAGAAGGACTTTTTACGTACTCTCGTTACGTATTCTCTTTGTATAATAAGTAATATTTTGTTCATGTCTGTGACCCGATGCTTCCGCATCGGAATTTATATGTAGCCCGATGCTTCCGCATCGGAGTTGTGATTTTCTAAGACCAATGCGGAAGCATCGGGTTACAATATCGGAGTTATGACTTTCGGAGACCGATGCGGAAGCGGAGTGCCGCCCAACATCGGGTTACAAAAGGTCATTTGCTTCTCCGCCAACAACTTTGATAAATATTTCGTTAAATGAAGGGATGTTTTCGTTGAAAGATTTTAATTCAACGTGCTGAATTATATTACTAATCAACTGATTTACAGGTATTTCTTGCGTATTTTTTATATGAGCCTGCAAAATATCGTCTTCCAATCGTTGCGTATTTAATACTTCAAAAATACCATTTTCATTCGGTAAATCTCCCGTGAATTGTATCGTGTATGAATTATCTTTAAAACGATTCTTCACCTCTTTCTTGCCTCCATGCAACACCACTTTTGCTTTATTAATTAAGGCAATATTATCACATAATTCCTCCACGGATTCCATTCGGTGGGTTGAAAAAATAATAGTTGTTCCACGCTGTTTCAATTCCAAAATTTCGTCTTTCAGTAAGTTCGCATTGATGGGGTCAAATCCTGAAAACGGTTCATCCAGAATGATTAATTTAGGCTCGTGGACAATCGTAGCGATGAATTGGGTTTTTTGTTGCATCCCTTTGGAAAGGTCTTCCACGTTTTTATCCCACCAATCTTTGATGTCAAACTTGATAAACCAACGCTTCAATTTTTCCAGAGCTTCGGCTTTCTTCATGCCTTTTAATTGGGCAAGGTATAAAAGCTGTTCGCCAACTTTCATTTTTTTGTAAAGTCCACGTTCTTCGGGCAAATAGCCGATGTCTTCAATGTGTTTGGGTTGTAGTCGTTCACCGTTTAGGATAATTTGCCCTTCGTCGGGTGCGGTGATTTGATTAATAATTCTGATGAGAGAAGTTTTGCCCGCTCCATTGGGACCCAATAATCCGAAAATTGAGCCTTGCGGCACTTCAATACTGACATCATTCAAGGCAGTATGTTCGGCATAGCGTTTAACAACGTGTTGAGCTTCTAAGATATTTGACATAGTTTATTGTTTTGATTTGTAGTTAGTTTTATGACAGCGATAATTTAGACCACGGATAAACCCCAACTCCGTTGCGGGTTTATCCGTGGTCTAATCCAATCATCGTTCAATCCGTGGTCCAACAGCGATCTCTCGAATTATCACACAAAACAAAGAGCGTTTGTCAAAAATGATTTAGATTTTTGACAAACGCTCTTTTTATCTTGTAATCGGTAATTATTGTGACTCATTCGTTGGCTCAACTTTTGGTGCCGCTGGCTTTGGAGCTGGTTTTGCTTTTGCCACTGGCTTTTTCGCAGGTGCTGGCTTGGACGCTGGCGTTGCTTTTGGAACAGCAACCGACTTTGCAGGTGACGAAGTTTTATCATTCGTAACAATGGCAATCTTAGCATTCATTGCCGCTTTTTCAGCCGATTTTTCTTTGGCTTTTGCCACTTTTTTTGCCTTTGATACTAACTTTTTCGTTGCTTTTATAGCATCTTTTTCTTGCTCTTGCTCTTCGTCTTTCTGCAATTTAGCAAATTTTTTCACGATGTCTTTTGAACAATCATCAACGGCTTTTACTAATTTCTTAGCACTTTTAGCGTTCAATCCGTGCATTTTGCTTAAAATAGCTGCCGATATTTCGTTTGCGAGGCTCTTGTTATCTGATTTCATTGTTAATATTAATTTATTGTTAAGAGAATATTATCCTTTATTCAACGAATGTAGGAATAAGGTTTTACTCAAAAAAATTTTTCGTGTTAAGTTTTTGATAAGCCCACTAACATAATTTATAATCTGTAAATAATTCCCCCTAACTTTGCATCAGTTTATGGTACTTTATGTCTGGAATCAACCAGACGTGATGCTTAATAGGGAAATCGGTAAAAGCCGATACTGTCCCCGCAACTGCAAGTTTTATAAAGTCGTTTTCATGCTTCAATAGCCACTGGGTTTAGTTGTGATTTGTGAGTTAGTGAATTTTAAAATCACAAATCACTAAATCACAAATAACTTGGGAAGGTTCAAGAAAACGATAAAACGAGTCAGGAGACCTGCCATTGAATCATTCTTGATTTTTGTTTACGGAGGATGAACAAAATTGAGCGTTCGATTATCTTTTTTATGTAGGTTTTAAGGCTGTTGTCGTCTGTGGAGACACAGACAACAGCGAAGTTATTGAGGAGTAAAATTGGTCAAAAGCAATTGTGTCGTTTCCCCAATTACCAAATCCCTAATCCCTACCTCCCAAATCACAAAATGTTCAAATCATTATCAAAAACCATTATCACGATAGGCGTGTGTTTATCTACGTGTGCGTATAGTCAAGACGTTACCAGCAAAAATTTAGAAGAAGTTGTGGTTACAGCTAATAAAACCGACCAAAAATTGTCCCAAACGGGCAAAGTAATTACTATTTTATCGGACTCAATTTTACAGAAATATCAATCTCAAACGCTTGGAGAATTATTGTCTCGTCAGGCAGGATTTATGATTGTGGGGTCACAAAGTGCCTTTGGAACGAATCAGGACGTATATCTTAGAGGAGCAAGCGTTGGAAATACATTAATTTTGATTGACGGAATGCCAATGTATGACCCATCAAGTATTTCCTCAAACTTTGACTTAAATCTCATCACCGTTGGCGAATGTGAAAGAATTGAAATTCTGAAAGGAGCTCAATCAACTTTGTACGGTTCGGATGCAGTGGCAGGGATAATTAATATTTTTACCAAGAAAGGAAAGTCTGTGAAACTAATCGGTGGAAATGCTTCTTATAATGTTGGAACGTATGGAACTTTTAGAGGAAACGTTAGTTTAAATGGTTCATTCTCAAAGGGTTATTACAATGTTCAACATACTCATTTTAATTCAGATGGTTTTTCTTCGGCTACTGATAGAAAAGGAAATCAGAACTTTGATAATGATGGAATTAAGCAAAATAATATCTTGGCAAATGTGGGGTTAAATCTTTCTAAAAATGTATTGTTAAAACTCCGAACGGTTCAAAATAATTATGAAACAAACATTGATGCAGGGGCATTTGTGGACGAAAAAGATTACACTATAAAAAATAACTTTTCCATGATTGCGATGGGTTTAGATTATCGTTATACCAAAGGAAAAACAACTTTTAATTATGGTCACAGCAAAACCGAAAAAACCTTCATTGATGATTCTACTTCGGTTGAAAAAATAGCTTTCGATAAGTATTCAAAGACTTTTTATGACGGTATTTCTCATTATGTAGAAATCTATAACTCCTTGAAAATTAATGAAAATTTTGAATTTGTATTAGGGACAGATTATCGTGCTGCCAATACAAACCAAACCTATATTTCAATTAGTGATTTTGGTAATTATATCGCCCCACCCATTGGTACAGACACTGCCAAAACCAATATTTTCAGTGTTTATGCTTCAGGATTACTGAAAACTAAAATTGGCTTATTCTTAGAATTGGGTGGGCGATATAACAATCATTCTTTGTATGGAAGTAACTTTACCTACTCCTTCAATCCATCTTATTTAGTGAATGAACGGTTGAAGTTATTTGTCAATCTTTCTTCGGGTTTCAAAGCACCTTCGCTGTATCAATTATTTTCTATTTACGGAAATAAAAACTTACAACCAGAAAAATCGGTTTCGACTGAAATAGGTTTTCAACTCTTTTCAAAAGACAAAAAAACCGACATTAGAGCGTTGTATTTTGATAGAAACATTAAAGACGTATTTTTCTTTCAATCATCACAAGATCCTCCTTACGGCAAATACATTAATTTCGATAAACAGCACGATTACGGTTGGGAGGTAGAAGCGAAAATGCAAATTGGAAGAGCAAATATTTGGGGAAATTTAACGCTTTTGCAAGGAGCAATTACTACAAAAATAGGCACAAAAGACACAACCTACAACAATTTATATCGCCGTCCGAAAAGTATATTTAATGTGGGAATCGGTTATCAAGTACTTAATAATCTGTATATTAGTTCAAATATTAGAAATGTAGGTGAACGTAATGACAGGTTTTTTAACAGCGACACTTACAAAACTGAAACCGTGATTTTAGAAGGATATTCAACGATAGATTTTTATGCAGAATATAAATTCACCAAAGCCATCAAAGCGTACGTTGATGCCAAGAATTTAACCGATACCTCATATACGGATATACATGGATATAACACTCGCAGGTTCAATTTTATGGCTGGATTATCAGTCGAATTTTAGTATTGAGACGGTCGTCGCCCTTTTGAAGGACGACGACCATAAACAAATAAATTTTATGGAAAAACACGCTCCCGATTCATGCCCAAGATGTGGCGAAATATTCGTTTGCAAGGTCAATAATATATTGCAATGCGACTGTATGAAAGCGGTTTTAACCAAAGCCGAAACCGAATATATTGCCAATATAACCGAATGGGAATATGATGGTAACTGTCTGTGTAATAAGTGTTTAGAAGATTTTAAGAAGGAAATTGTATCGTGACTAATTTTTCGATATTTATTTTGCTGGAATTAACAAACATCGAATATCGGAACACAAACATCGAAACTTAAACCCTAACCTGCACAGGCTGAGTTTTATCCTTCGTTGCGTTTCTAATCGCCACTTGTTGAGCCAATAATTCCGCTGAATTTCTGAAAATCTCCGCCACAATTCCCTCCGTCATCACCGCTGGGCGACCATTATCTCCTGCCTCACGAATGCCTTGTACGATAGGAATTTCACCTAATAATTGCGTATCGTATTTTATCGCTAAATTCTTTCCACCGTCTTTTCCGAAGATAAAATATTGATTATCAGGTAGTTCTGCGGGGGTGAAGTACGCCATGTTTTCGATTACGCCTAAAATTGGCACATTAATTTGTGGTTGTCTGAAAAACATCAAACCCTTCGTGGCATCTGCCAAAGCCACTTTTTGCGGCGTTGTCACGATGACCGCCCCCGTCACAGGCACTAATTGCACCAATGAGAGGTGAATATCGGATGTTCCAGGCGGTAAATCAATTAATAAATAATCTAATTCGCCCCAATCGGTATCGCTGAAAAATTGACGTAGAGCCTGCGTTGCCATCGGTCCTCGCCATGGAACGGGATTGTCTTGTGGAGCTAAAAAACCCATCGAAATCATCTTAATTCCGTATTGCATGATGGGTTGAATCATGTTTTTGCCTTCTACTTGTTGAACCATTGGTTGCATATCTTCCGCCCCAAACATCACGGGAATGGAAGGTCCCGAAATATCGGCATCAATAATTCCAACTTTCGCACCCGATTGTTTCAAAGCCATCGCCAAGTTGGCAGTAACCGTAGATTTGCCAACACCACCCTTACCCGAAGCAATAGCGATGATATTTTTGACATTTGGCAACAACGTTCCGCCCATCCGTGAGGACGTTACATTGGAAGTCATTTCTACGACAACACTCAAATTTGCGTCCACGTGCGTATGAATGGCATCGGTACATTCCTTGCGAATTCTTTCTTTCAGTGGACAAGCGGGCGTTGTTAGAATTACCGTAAAACGTACTTCGCCCTCCGCTACTTCAATGTCCTTAATCATGTTGAGCGTTATCAAATCCTGTTTCAAATCGGGTTCTTGAACGGTTGATAAGGCTCGGATAATGTCTTCTTTTGTTATATTTAAATCGCTCATTTTATCAGTTATAGTATTTTAATGTACTTAAAGTTTTGGACTGCAAAGATACGGCTGAAATTTGTTTGATGGATAGAGAAAACAAAAAAGGCTCGTGATGTGCGAGCCTTTTTTCAACAACAACTAATATTATTCAAATTTATATTTGACGACTCATTAGATTTGATGGAGCCACTAAAACTTCACCTAATGTCGAACCTTCCTCATCAAATTCAAAAGTATTGACTCCATCATCAACGTATTCTTTAAGTATTTGCGAATTAGTAAATGACCAAACTAAGTTCAACCTAAGCAATATTTTTTTATTTTTGAATACTCCTTTTAATCTATCTTTTTGTGAAATATTCTCTAATAAACTCTTGAAATTGTTTTGTACTACTGATAAAAATTCAAGGGGAACATTTTTTGAAAATGACAATTTCCGCACACTTCCTTTATCATCAAAGGATATTAAAAATGAGAAAATACCTTGAAAAGAACGAACATTACTCTGCAAATTATATTTCCATAAATTATCCATTCCATCACCAATAACTCTTACATTATTTTTATCCCCCCAAAATGAATTTGCGAAAATAGATATGTTTTGCTTGAGATTATCAGAGGGATATTCTTTTGTTGCAATACGAGTCCATTTATTCAATTCAATAGTCGCTATACTATCTTGTTGTGCAATTACTCCAAATGATATTAAGAATAACAGACAAGTAAAAAAAGTGAGTATTTTAGACTTTTTCATAACGAAGATTTTGCTGGGTGGATAGGGAAAGTAAAAAAGGCTCGTGGTGATTCGAGCCTTTTTGCTTTTAAATAAATTCGTTAAACAATAGTTTATTTAAAGTGATAATTAGTTAAAAAAAGAGTTTTACTCAACACAAAACCATTCGTGTGTTTTTAATACATTACCAAAATCTTTAATATTTACCTCTGATTTATCCGTAAATACAATTTTACTTTTTGCGAACACCTGAACCCTTTTTGAAGATATGCGAATAATTCGAGGGTCATGGGGTGAACAGCAACTAAAATCGTATGTGATTGGTAGTAGTAAAGAAAACTCATTTAGTCCATTAGGAATTTGCCAATATTTTGCAGAGTCTTTTATTGCAAAATAAAACATTGCTTGTATTGA
>JAYUIP010000202.1:0-8591 GCA_043765945.1 Arcicella sp. | reverse complement strand
TGTATTTTCTCCTGAAAAACCTGCTTCTGAGCATTATAATCAAGTAATATCCAGTTACTTACCTGCTGTTTTGATAGCGTTTGCATAAGATTTTTTTTTTACAAACATAGTTAATTTTATTCGTTATTAAAAATGAAAACCATCCCCGTTTACAGCATAGATAAATTCAATGTCAAGACTGAAAAAACCATTCAGTTTCAGATTGAAGTCTTTGATATTCATCGAAATTTCAAGGTTACGTACCCACATAGGCACGATGATTTTTATGAGATTTTGTTCCTCACACAAGGCGAAGGTGTGCATACGATTGATTTTCAGCATCATCAAATTAAACCCTTTTCAATTTTTTTTCTTTCGCCTGGACAAATTCACGAATTGGACCTTTCGGACGATGTTAAAGGATATATCTTTTTGTTTACATCATCATTTTATCACTTCAATAAAACCGACCCGTACAAACTTTTTGAGTTGCCTTTTTTCTATAATTTGGCTCAAGAAACACCACCACTTTATTTAGAAAACGAAACCGAAAGACAAAATTTCACTGACCTTTTTCAAAAAGCAATTACTGAAAATCAGTTGAAATTAGCTGATAATGAGGAGGTTATAAGGGCTTTATTGGATTTAATTTTGATTCAAAGCAAGCGGATTTACCCCGTTGGTATTATTGACGAACAGGCTCACAAGGGAAGAATTTTGGTAAAGCGTTTCAAGCAATTAATTGAAGAAAAATGTCAAGATAATTTATCGGTAAAAGAGTACGCAGATTTACTGACGATAACGCCCAATCACCTCAGCGAGACGGTAAGAAATGTAACGGGACGAACCTCAACGGACTTGATTAATGACCGAATGTTGATGGAAATTAAGCGATATTTAACCCATACCGATTTGGGAATTTCTGAAATTGCTTACAAATTGAATTTCTCTGACCAATCGTATTTTTCAAAGCATTTTAAGAAATTGACAGGGGTTTCGCCTTTGGAATTTCGGAGGAATATTCACCTAAGCCCCCTCTCCTTAATGAGAGAGGGAGCTATTCGTCCGTTTGCTCCCCCTATCATTAAGGAGAGGGGGGCTGGAGGGTGAGGCACAAACTACATTATCTCCACTAATCCACTCTTAATCAAGCTATTACCCTTTGAAATCAACTTGAAAACTCCACCATTCGTCGCCTCAACCTTCGCTTCATAAACCTCATTTTTATTTTTACTTTTCACTTCCATTATCACATAAAAAGAGCCTTTTACCATCGTTTTTGAATTAACGACAAAGTTTTCATGGGGTGTTTCTTTTTCTGATAGTGACGATTTTACGTTGGCTTTTGCTTGCCAAGTTGGCAACGATGCTGGTTTAAAATCTGACATATCAAAATGCCCTTCGCTGGCTTCTTCTTCGCTTTTGGGTATTTTGGCTTGCTTGGATGGTACGTATAGATTCTCCACAAATTTATGGTCGGCATCTTCTACCCAAATCGCTACGATAGGCAATTCTGTTTCTTTATTTTTTTCTATTAAAACCCTTAAAGACGTTCCTTTTGAATCTTGATTGGTTTTCACTTCTTCATAGGATAAATTTTCTGGTTTTGGTGGTCTTTTCTTAGCGAAAATTTTTCCTGCTTCTGCCACTGGTTCAAGGATTTCTGAGGCTGTTCCTGCCAATACTACGCCAAAAACAAGGAAGGCAACAATGAATTCTTTCTTGAATTTTCCTGATGTTTTATCAGATGTTCGGGTTTTTGAATAACCCATGATTGACGACCAGTTATTGACGATATGAAAAAGGGCAAAACCCACGAAGATCAATCCAAAAATGGTGTGCGTAATCTCAACGGCGTGAGCTTTCTGCTTGATATACAACAAGATACCCGTAATGGATAAACTTAAAAAGGCGAATGCTACGGAGAGACTTATAATGTTCTTACGTTTCATGATGATTGGTTAAAATAAAATTTTGACACAAAAATAAGCAAGAAGTTGATCAAAAAGTACCGTTAAATCAAAAATGATACCGTTAAATCAATATTTCATGGGTTTCTTATTTTTCAATTGGTTCTTTGCCATTGCTTAATTAATAAGTCTTATCCTCATCCTAATTAAGCTCATTTTTCACAATTAAAAATCAAACAAAAAAATGAAAACGATTACAAGAATTTTCGGAATGTTGGCAGTTTTATCTGCCGTTATTTTTATGGATGCGTGTAAGGCTGAAAAAGGTGATATTGGTCCTATCGGACCAATTGGTGCTACGGGAGCGAATGGTGCGATTGGGGCAACGGGTACGGCGGGAGCAACTGGCTCGAAAGGTGATGCAGGAGCAAAAGGCGACAAAGGAGATACGGGAGCAACAGGAACAGCAGGTGCAACAGGTAATGCTAACGTTATACTGATTACCTATGGAAGTAGAACTTACACTAATACTGAACTAAACTATAATCTTACCAACGTTACTCCAGCTCAAGCAATTGGTTCTGCGATATATTGTTATGTTAAATCCGCCTCAAATAGCTATTGGTATTCACTACCTGGATTTACTGCTGGCGGTACTTATCAATACAGACATTGGCTTAATCCAACTGGTGCTGTACCTGTGTTTGTAGTGAACCGTATAACTTCAGGCATTGGCTCTGACGTATTTACGGAAACAAAAATTGTACTTATCCCAGCAAATGATTTACGTACAGGACGTAAAGCTGCGATTGATTATACAGATTATAATGCTGTGAAGGCACATTATGGTTTGTAAGAATGATAAATAATTTTTTAACACACTGCCCCGCCCAATTTCAATCCTTGAATATTGGGCGGGCGTGGTTTTCCTAAACCTAAAAATGCTCATATCCAGGAGCCGTGATATTTACTAAATTTCCAGATTTCATCATCATTTTTGCTTCCATAACTTCGTTGGTCATATAGCCAATGATGCTTACATCGTTCATATTTTTGATTTTTTCGTAATCTTCCTGCTTTACTGTAAAAAGCAATTCATAGTCTTCACCACCGTTTAAAGCTGCCGTCATTGGACTGAAATTCAATTCAGTTGCCGTCAAATAAGTTTGGTCATCAATGGGAATTTTATCTTCAAAAATGACCGCTCCAACGTTCGAATTTTTTGAAATGTGCAATAATTCAGAAGCCAATCCGTCTGAAACGTCAATCATTGAGGTTGGTATTACGCCCAAGTCACGCAATTCATGAATTACGTCCATTCTGGCAGTCGGTTTCAACTGGCGACCAATCACATAATCCTTGTCCTTATCTATTTCAGGCTGCATATCAGGGTTGGCGAGGAACACTTGTTTCTCTCTTTCCAATAATTGTAAGCCCATCAAAGCTGCTCCTAAATCACCCGAAACACAGATAATATCGTTCACTTTTGCCGTATTTCTGTACGCAATTCTTTGTTTTTCAGCTAAGCCCAAAGCCGTTATTGAAATCACTAAACCCGACCTTGATGCGGAGGTATCGCCACCTACTAAATCAACTTTATATTCGTCGCAAGCAATTTTTATGCCTTCGTATAATTCGTTAATTGCCTCCACCGAAATACGATTACTCAAACCAATGCTTACCGTAATTTGCTTTGGAATGGCATTCATGGCAGCAATGTCAGAAATATTAACGGCAACGGCTTTATATCCCAATAATTTTAAGGGCGAATACGACAAATCAAAATGGATTCCTTCAATCAATAAATCCGTTGAAACGACCACTTCCTTCCCCGCCGAATTAATCACAGCGGCATCGTCGCCAATTCCTTTGATGGTTTCTACGTTATTAATTGGGAATTTTGCTTTAATTAAATTAATTAATCCAAATTCGCCAATAGTGCTAAGTTCTGTTCTTTGTTCCATGGTGCAAAGGTACGGATGTATTCAATAAAATTCACGGCATGACTCTGAGTCATGCCGTGAATTCAATAAAACAAAAAAAGTCATCCTTTTCAGAACAACTTTCAGCAATTATTTTTATTTGGTTTATGGATTCACTAATTGTAAATTGACAATTTTATTACCTGCTTTCAAATCTGGTGAAGCAGTTTCAAGCGTTACAGCAGTTCCAGTAATTGTTGAAGTAACATTATAAACAACCGTTCCCACTGGGTTTGAACCTGTTGGTGTTGCACCTGAACTGTTTTTTAAGTTCGTTAACGTAAGTGTCTTGTTATCAGTTGACAATGTCCAATTACCTGTAAAAGTAGTACCATCAACAGCCGTTAGAGTGGCAGCACCTGCGGCAGCAAGCCCTAAACGATAGCTACCATAACCCGGAGCAGAATTTGTTGTTCCTCCTTTTTGAAATACCTGAGAACCGCCTTCTTTTGCGATGCTCACAGACCAGTTTTTAGTCATGTTTTCTGTCGCAGTTGGCTCGGGAGTAGCAGTTTTACCACAACTTATTACTACCATCATAAAGGCGAATAATATAGGCAAGTAAAGAAATGATTTTCTCATAATGATTGTTAGATTTTAATTTTGAAAGAATAAAAATGATAAAATAATTTGAAATCAGCAAGTTTAATTTGAAAATTTGAGAATGTAAAAATACAAATTTAAAACTAACTTATTGATTATTAAGGGTTTACGATAATAAAAATATTTTGAAAGAATATACAAAATCTCAATTAGCCCTCCGCAACGGACAAGACCGTGACGAAATTTGGGTTGCTTTCCGTGGACAAATATACGATGTTTCCGCTTCAAGATTGTGGAGAAACGGAAAACATTACGAACATTGGGCGGGTCAAGATCTTACAGACGAACTCCCCGATGCCCCACATACTGAAACTGTTTTTGATAAGTTTGAGGTGGTGGGAGTATTGGTTTAAGCTGCTCTCAGACTGGAAAATACTCATGGCATGACTTATACAATTATGCAAGTCTCTATAATTTTAAGAGAGAGGGATGCCTAATCTCATGCCATGAGTAATACTGTACAAAATAGACGTAAATGAGTACAAAAAAGGTTGCATTACTTGGCAATACTAATTTAATTAATTGAAAACAACAAACATGATTTTAATAGCTGAAAGTGGCTCAACAAAAACCGATTGGCGAATGATTGCCGAAGATGGACAGGTTTCTCAATGCAAAACTATTGGGCTAAATCCCTACTACCAAGACCTTAATTCTATATCCACAGAATTAACCAAAAACCTCCTTACAAACATTCAGGGGCAGGTTTCTGAGGTTTATTATTATGGTACGGGTGTAACCAATGAGGAAAAATCTGAGGTGGTTCGTCAGGCGATTTTGTCCGTTTTTCCGTCTGCCCAAAAAGTGGAGGTTCATTCGGATATGCTTGCCGCTGCCCATGCTTTGTGTGGGCATGAGGCTGGAATTGCGTGTATCTTGGGTACGGGGTCAAATTCGTGCTTTTATGACGGTTCAAAAATTACTCTCCAAATCCCGCCTTTGGGTTTTTGGCTGGGTGATGAAGGTTCGGGTGGATACTTAGGTAAACAATTGATTTTGAGTTATTTACACAAAGAATTACCCGAAGAATTACGAACAAAATTTGAAAAACGTTTTGGCGTAATTGACCGTTTGGAAATCATCGAAAACGGGTATCAAAAGCCCTTCCCAAACCGATATTTTGCATCGTTTTCCAAATTCATTTTTGATAACAGAAATCATCCCTTTGCCTATCATTTGGCGAGTGATGCTTTTGGCTTATTTTTTGAAAAATACTTACTGAAATATCCTGACGTTAAAAACTACAAAATTCATTTTACGGGTTCAGTGGCGTTTTATTATTCGGATATTTTACGAAGGGTGGCAACGGATAAAGGTTGCATGGTGGGTGTAATTATGGAAAGCCCCATTGCGGGATTGACATTGTTTCATAAATCGAAATAGATGTAGATTTGGAAAATGATTTTACCATAAAACCACTAAATGAAAAGAGATGATGCCCTCTGGAAAGGATTGATAGAAGACCTTGCCGAAGATTTCTCAAAATTCTTCTTTTCAAATACCGAAAAAAATTTAGACCTAAATCAAAAAATAACCTTTTTGGATGAAGAAGTTAGAACAATTGTTTCCAAGTACGCAAGACGAATTTAGCCCTAAATACGTAGATAAACTCTTGAAAGTTTATACAAAAAAGGGAAAAGAAGAATGGATTTTGGTTCATATCGAAGTGCAAGGCAGTACCGATAAACAATTTGAAAGACGAATGCTCACCTATTATTATCGGATTTTAGATGAATACGATAGAGATATCGCCAGTTTAGCCATCTTGACGGATAAACGTAAAAATTTTCGTCCAAGTAAATATGAGCGGGAATTCTTAGATACTTCTTTGCATTTCAAGTTTAAAACCTATAAAGTTTTAGATGCAAAAGTAGAGGAACTTGAAGCAAGTGATAATCCTTTCGCAACGGTGATATTGGTAGTGCAAACTGCTTTGAAAAAAGGAGTTATCTCAGAAAAATCATTGTACGACTTAAAAATTGAGTTAGTGAAAAAATTACTCAAAAAGAATTTCTCAAAACCCAAAATAGATACTTTATTACGTTCTTTGAAGTTGTATGTTCGCTTTGAAAGTAAAAAATTAATCAGTAAATTTGATGGTGAATTAGACATCATCACAAACCGATAAAATACCATGGGCTTAAAAGAATTTATATTAAACAGAGAGAGATGGATTGATGAGAAAAAGGGTATGGAAAAAGGAATAGAGCAAGAAATGAGCATCAAAGAAAAAGAAGATAAAACAAATTTTACCAAGAGCCTTCTATTACAAACAGATTTTTCAGACGAAAAAATAGCTTTGATAGTAGGAGTAGATATTGAATTTGTAAAAGAAATGAGAACTTCGTTGCAACAAAATAAGAATACCGTTTGACAATCATCAAGCGGTATTTTTATTTGACATTGAAATTATAAAAAATATGCTCACATACGATAGAAATATAGGGACAAAACAGAAGGCTCTCCGCATCAATCTCGACCGATTAATTTATGGCTCTTTTGCCGAAATTGGGGCTGGGCAAGATGTTGCAGCGAACTTTTTTAAGGCGGGCGGAGCATCGGGAACTATCGCTAAAACCATTTCAGCCTACGATATGGCATTTTCGGATGCGATTTATGGAGAAGAACAATCGGGGCGATATGTGGTGGAAGCACGATTAAACAAAATGCTCAATCGTGAGTATAAACTGCTGAATGTTCGCCTCACAGAGATGGCTTCTGAACGTACATTTTTTGCTTTTGCTGATACCGTTTCTGCCTTAAATTATCAAAAAACTAACGACCCTCACGGTTGGATTGGCTTGCGTTTTCAACTTGAACCTAACGGCGAACCTAACGATGTGGTTATTCACGTTAGAATGAAAGATAATGACAACGTACTTCAACAACAGGCACTTGGAATCATTGGTGTAAACCTCATGTACGGCTGTTTTTACTACTACGAACAACCCGAAATTTTGTTACAATCATTGATGGACGACCTTTCATCCGACCGCATTGAGATTGATATGATTCGGTTTAGTGGCAAGGATTTCGATAATGTCGATGACCGAGTAATGTCTCTGCATTTAGTGAAAAATGGCTTCACAAATGCGGCTCTTTTCGGACCAGATGGTGGCGTGATGCAACCTTCCGAAGCGTTCTACAAAAAACATATCGTGGCAGTTCGTGGACGTTTCAGACCCGTGACAAATGTGTCGTTGGATATGATCAAAAAAGGCTTGAAACAGTTTGAAAATGAGATGGATGTGGATGATGATAAAGTGGTTTTGTTGGCAGAATTAACGCTCAAAAACCTCCAAGCGGGCAATGAACAAATCAATGAAAAAGACTTTCTCGACCGTGTAGATATTTTGTGTTCCTTGGGACAAACCGTTTTAATTTCTAATTTTCATGAATATTATCGCTTGGTTCAATACTTGGCAGATTTCACAAAATTGCGAATGGGCTTGATTTTGGGAATGCCAAACTTGGAATATATTTTTGAAGAAAAACACTACACAAATATCTCAGGGGGGATTTTAGCAGCATTTTCGACGCTTTTTGCTCCCAAAATTAAACTCTATTTACACCCAACGATGGATGATAATGGCAATATAGTTACGACCAAGGAGTTCATTCCGCCAATTCATTTGAAAGGGCTTTTTCAATATCTGCAAGACAACGATAAGGTAACAGATATTCAGGATTATGATAAAAAATTATTGAGTATAAAAACGGATGATGTGCTGGCTCAAATTCAATCGGGCGAGACGGGTTGGGAGGAATTAGTGCCACCCGTGGTTGTGAAGTTGGTGAAGGATAAATGCTTGTTTGGGTATCCTTGTGAGATTGAAACGGCATAAGAAAATATTAAAAGAAGGGCAGTTTTACTTTGAATATTACTGCCCTTAAAATAGAAGTGCCTTAAATAAACCATAACAAACACCTATTTCCCCACAAATTTTCCTCATTTCCCCACAACTTCTTTTTTCTTTTTCAAATTCATGTTTGCTTTGTCAAAAAAACAAACAACCATGAAAAAGATTCTTCTATTTACCTTAATGACATTTTTTGTCCAAACAACTTTCTGCCAAAATCTTAGTGATACGGTTAATGTGGAGTATTCTAAGAATAG
>JAYUIP010000201.1:0-8620 GCA_043765945.1 Arcicella sp. | reverse complement strand
ATTACGGCTCGTGAACTGGCTCGTATTATCTCATTATTAAAAACGGTGGGCTTTGAAATTTATCATCCTGCCTTAGCTGAAAACGATAAAATTAATCTCTGGAAGGGTCTCCAAGAATTCCAAGAACACTTGGGTGGCGAACTGACGATAACACTTTTGGAAGCACTCGGAAAAGGAGTAGAAGTTCACGAAATAGACTTTGAATTAATGAAACAATCGGTTGATATTTTGAAAATTTCGTAGCCCACCCAAATTATGCAAACACCCCACGGACATTTAACGTATTGTAGCAATATTCATACTGGCGAAGATTGGCAAAATCATTTTTCAGTTTTACAACAAAATATTCCTAACATCAAAGCAAAAGTGTCTCCTGATGCTCCAATGGGCATTGGTTTGCGTTTAGCCAACTTGGCAAGTATTGATTTACTCAATGCTCAAAAGTTTAAAGCCTTAAAAAAATGGCTGGCTGATAACGATTGCTACGTTTTTACAATGAATGGTTTTCCTTACGGAGGTTTTCATAATGTTGTGGTAAAAGATCAAGTTCATGCTCCCGACTGGACGACCCACGAGCGAGTTGACTATACGATACGGATGTTTCATTTGTTATCTAAACTTTTACCCGAAAACCTGACTGAAGGAGGCATTTCTACTTCACCTTTATCGTATCGGTTTTGGTGGAAAAGTTCAGAAAGTATGATGGAAGCCATTGATTTAGCAACTAAAAATATGCTTTTGGTGGTTGATGAATTATTAATAATTTTTGAGAAAACGGGCAAAATCCTCCATTTAGACATTGAACCAGAACCCGATGGAATATTAGAAAATTCAGCGGAATTTATCGAATGGTATAAAAACAAACTGATTCCCTTAGCCATTGAACATTTTGCAGAAAAGGGCGTTTCCGAAGCAAAAACCCTTGAAATTATCCAAACGCACATTCAATTGTGTTACGATATTTGTCATTTTGGGGTGAGTTATGAAGAACCACAAACGGTTATTGAACAATTAAATTTATTAGGGATTAAAGTCGGTAAAATCCAAATTAGTTCAGCCCTAAAAGTTGATTTTACGGAAAATCCACAAGCGAAATTACAAGAAATTGCCCAATATGACGAACCCACCTATTTGCATCAAGTAGTGGCACTTCGTCTGGATGGAAAGTACGATAAATTTCCTGATTTAAAACAAGCAATTGATAATTTTGAAGAGGATAAATACACCCAATGGCGAGTTCATTTTCACGTACCTTTATTCTTAGAAACTTACGGATTGTTAAGTTCAACCCAATCTGAGATAATAAAAACCTTGGCGATTCAAAAAGAAAAACCTTTTACTAATCATTTAGAAATTGAAACTTACACGTGGGCTGTCTTGCCGAGGGAAGTACAAGTGCCTCTGAATGAGTCGATTATACGAGAAATTGATTGGGTGAAGAGTGTTTTGGGAATCTAAAAATTGTCTGACAATTTTTGTAGAATGATTCTGTAGGGACGAGCAAGTGTTGCCCAATAGCATTCGTCCACGGTATCCATTTGAGAAAGGACGAACACTATTGGGCAACACTTGCTCGTCCCTACCACAAAAATTGTCACATAATCAAAACTATCATGCAAAAAACTGTCGTTATTAATATTGTTGCCCTTAGTCAAAGTTTAATTGGTGAGCATACCCCTTTTTTACAGAAATACCTGTCAGAGAGGCATTTAACTCATATTAAACCTGTTTTCCCAGCTGTAACCACCACTGCCCAAAGTTGTTATGTGACTGGCAAATTCCCTAATACGCACGGCATTGTGGGAAACGGATGGTATGATCGTGATGATTGTGAAGTAAAGTTTTGGAAACAATCCAATAAATTAGTAAAAGCGGAAAAAATTTGGGAAGCCGCCAAAAAACAAGACCCTGATTTTACTTGTTCCAAAATGTTCTGGTGGTATAATATGTACGCCTCAGCAGATTTTAGCGTAACCCCTCGTCCACAATATCATGCCGATGGCGTAAAAGCCCCTGATTGTTATACTCATCCACCCGAATTAAGGGATAAATTACAAAACGCATTAGGCACATTTCCACTTTTTAGTTTTTGGGGACCCAATGCAAATATAAAATCTTCAAAATGGATTGCTGATGCTTCAATCTGGGTTGATAAAGCCGAGGACCCAACTTTATCGCTCATTTATTTACCCCATTTAGATTATTGTCTTCAAAAGTACGGCGTTGATTTTCAGAAGATTAGCAAAGAATTAATTGAAATTGACAAACTTGTTGAGGAATTAGTAACGTATTATCAAAGTAAAAATGCTAAAGTAATTTTATTATCAGAATACGGAATTAATAACGTGAATCAACCCGTTCATCTCAATCGAATTTTAAGAGAAAATGATTTGATTTCTGTAAGAATTGAGAAAGGCTTAGAACTCTTGGATGTAGGAGCTTCAAAAGTTTTTGCCGTAGCCGACCACCAAATTGCCCATATTTATTGTAACGATTCAACGGAAAAACAGAACGCAAAATCCCTCTTAGAAAAAACCGAAGGTGTGGCAATGGTATTGGATGAAGAAGGTAAAAAAGAATATCATCTCGACCATGAGCGGTCGGGCGATTTGGTGGTAATGGCGAAACCCAACGCTTGGTTCACGTATTATTATTGGCTGGATGATGCAAAAGCTCCCGATTATGCTCGCTTGGTGGACATTCACAGAAAACCAGGCTACGACCCCGTTGAGATGTTTATGAATCCCCGAAATCCTTTTATAAAAATCAGGGCAGCATATAAATTGGCTCGTAAGTTATTAGGATTCAGGTACTTAATGGACGTAATTCCTTTGGATGCGACTTTGGTAAAAGGTTCACACGGAAGTCCATTAACAAGTAAAGAATATTATCCAATAATGATTTCAGACGAAAAAATAGCTGAACAAGACTTACAAGCTACCGATGTTTATGATGTTATTTGGAAAAGTGTTTTTGGGTAATAATGTGTATTTTATCTTTTCTTCAACTTAATGCCTTCGTGCCTTGGTAGCAATAATCAATAAATCCATGAATCATAAAGCCCTATCAATTAGACCTTTTATCGGAGCAAAAAACTTTGAAATATCTCGTAAATTTTATCAAGATTTAGGATTTCAAGAAGCCGTTTTGGGTAATAATTTTTCTTATTTTCATACAGAAGGAATTGGATTTTATCTGCAAGATGATTATGTGAAAGACTGGGTAGATAATTCCATGATTTTTATGGAAGTTGATAGCGTCGAGCGATATTATCAAGAACTTTTAATGTTAAACTTATCTTCAAAATATGAAGGCGTAAGGCTTATTCCCATCAAAACGTATGACTGGGGAAAAGAATGTTTCTTGCATGATCCCTCTGGGATTTTATGGCATTTTGGAGAGTTTTTGGTGTAACCCGAACTTTCCAGTTCGGAGTCTTGATGATTTTTTTATGACCGAACTGGAAAGTTCAGACTACATTACAAATCTGTAACCCGAACTTTCCAGTTCGGAGTTTTTAAAAATTTTACTTTGACCGAACTGGAAAGTTCGAGTTACACCAAAAACTTTTTAACCTAAATTCGTGTTAAAAAGAAGTAAATCAGATAATTATGGAAAGCGAAGCAACAGAAAATAATAAATTCGACCGCATCATCGAAGCACGGATGAAGTTAAAAAACCGGTTCGAGGAAAAGATGAAATTAACGCCTTCAATAGCGGATGCAAAACCCCAAGGAAAAGGTATCATTAATCGTCACGGAATGCCCAATACGCCTGTGGGTCAGACACTTACAACGAAATGGCCCGTGCTTGATTTGGGTTATCAACCAAAAATTCCTCTGGATAAATGGCGTTTAATTATTGATGGAGAAGTAGAAAATCCAGTCATGCTGACGTGGGATGAGTTCATGGCTTTACCCCAAACCGAAGATACTTCTGATTTTCATTGCGTAACCACTTGGTCAAAATTGGACATGATTTGGAAAGGGGTAAGCCTGATTGATTTGGCGGCATTGGTGCAACCGAAAGAAACGGCTACGCATATTATGTGTTACGGATATGATACCTACACAACGAACGTATCGTTGGAAGAAGCCTTAAAACCTGACGTTCTATTGGGACATACCGTTGACGGTCAGCCATTGGCAGTTGAACACGGCGGACCTTTACGGATGATTACCCCACAATTATATGCGTGGAAAGGCTCAAAATGGATAAAAAGAATTGAATTTATGAGTAAGAATAAATTGGGATTTTGGGAAGAAAGAGGATACTCAAACACGGCTTACCCTTGGCGAAATGATAGGTATAGTTAGGATAAAACCAAAGCAAAAAAGGCGTTAAAAATGAACCGAAATCATTTTTAACGCCTTTTTTATATCCAATTTCTTAGTTTCTACCCTTGTACGCAGGTTTTTCAATGCTTGTACTTCCGTAGGCAGGGCAATTGTTTTTTCTTGCACATGATGCTAAGGAAATAACGGCTAATAATCCTAAAATGATGGTCGATTTTTTCATGATATAGTATTGCTATGGGTTGTGAATCGTTGTTCGATGTTCGTTAAAACTGATAATCAGAGGGTTACAACCATGAAATTACGAAAAATCTTGCCAAATATTGTTTTGAATTAATTAATTTTCAGTTGGTTAGGTTAAATCCCATTTCTCCCTTCCTCCTAACTCCCTTCCTTCTGAACTATTGCTCCACTAACGACATTTGCTCCGCCAATTCCATATCTTCCTGACTTATCACCAACACTTTTTCTTCTTGCTTTTCCACTTTATCACCATAACCCAGAATCGTCATCATGCCTTCTTTGCCCTGTTCATCAGCAAAAAGTCTTGTCGTGATTGTGCCATCTTCTAATCTATCCACAATCACGTGCTTTGGTGCTGGAATCAAGCAATGTTGAATGCCTCCGTAGCCTCCCAAAGACTCCTGATAGGCTCCTGTGTGGAAGAAACCCACATATTGACGTTCCTGACCTTCTTCGTAAATCGGTAAATATAAATCTGAACTGTGGGCTTCGGTGTTATAAAAATCCATTGAATCACAAGTCAAACCGCCTAAATTCACTTTCTGATATGGAAAATTCCAGTTGTTCACGGGCAACATAATATACTTCTGGTTCATGCCCCAAGAATCTGGCAATTGAGTGATGAAAGAGCCATCAATCATGTACCATAATTCCTTGTCGTTCTGCAACTTCTGGTCAATAATTTCGTATAAAACTGCCCCACTTTCACCAACCGTGTATGAACCAAATTCAGTGAATAAATTAGGAACTGGTACGTTACTTTTATTACAAATCCAAGAAATAGATTCCACAATTTCGTCAATCATTGATTGATAATCGTAATTGAATTGCAAAGATGTTTGAATTGGTAATCCGCCACCCAAATCAATCGAATCAAGTTCTGGACATACCTTTTTCATTTCGCAATATTTATAAATAAAACGACTCAATTCTGACCAATAATAGGCACTATCTTTAATGCCAGTATTGATAAAGAAATGTAACATTTTTAATTTATACTTACTGCTTCCTTCAATCTTATTCTTGTACAATTCCATGACATCAGAATATCTGAGTCCCAGACGTGAAGTATAAAAAGAGAAGTCAGGCTCTTCGTCCGTGGCAATACGAATGCCTAAATTTACTGTCTCAGCCGTTACTGAATTATCATAAAAATCAATCTCCTTGAGGTTATCTAAAATTGGAATACAATTAAAGCCTTCGTTAATTAACTCACTGATATACTGCGTGTAAAGCGGTAATTTATACCCATTACAGAGAATAAAGGTATTCTTGGAAATCTTGTTCTCATTATACAATTCACGGATAATAGAAATATCAAAAGCCGACGATGTTTCTAAGTGAACATTGTGACTTAATACCTCTTCAACGATAAATTTGAAATGAGATGATTTTGTACAATAACAATAAACATAGTTCCCCTTATAATTGTACTTTTTAATGGCATTCTTGAAAAGTCTTTTGGAATTTTCGATATGCTCACCAATCTTTGGGAGATAGGTTATTTTGAGGGGCGTACCATATTGTTGGATAATGTCCATCAAAGGCACATTATTGAACAAAAGTTCATTATCATGGTCTATATTGAATTCAAGTGTGGGGAATTCAATGGTCTGGTCAATAAGGTCAATATAGTTTTTCATCCTAAGCTAAAAAGCATAAATTGTTTGTTATATTAGCTTTCGGCTCTGGGCTTTCGGCTTTTAAAAAATTAAAAATTGATGATGAAATTGATAGCTGAAAACCAACAGCCGACTGCTAACTATTCATTCAAAAAGCGTGCAAAAGTGCAATAAAAGTATGACCTTTGCAAGAGAATAAATTGGATTTAACCCTTATTTAACATTGTTTTCGTAAAAATAGTTTACTGAAAGCGATTTACGGATTGGCGAATGGCGATTTTGGATTCCACTTATCTAAATTAGCTATTCGCAAATCGCTAAATTTCACTTCATGCAAAAAATTCACTTTATAGCAATTGGCGGGGCAGCAATGCACAATTTAGCGATTGATTTACATAACCGAGGCTTTCAAATCACTGGTTCTGACGATGAAATTTATGAGCCGTCACGGACTTTATTGGCTGAAAAAGGAATTCTTCCCAATGAAATGGGCTGGTTTCCTGATAAAATTACCACCGATTTATCTTGTGTAATCCTGGGAATGCACGCCCGTGTGGACAATCCTGAGTTGGCAAAAGCCCAAGCATTAGATATCAAAATTTATTCATATCCAGAATTTATTTATTCGCAAAGCCTTCATAAACAGCGAGTTGTGATTGCGGGAAGTCATGGCAAAACTTCCATCACTTCAATGATTCTGCACGTGCTGAAGTTTCATAATCGCAAATTTGATTATATGGTAGGGGTAAGAATTGAAGGATTTGACACGATGGCAAAACTTTCAGATGCTCCTGTGATTGTGATTGAAGGCGATGAATATTTGTCATCACCGATTGACCGTCAACCAAAATTTTTACATTATCATCCCCATGTGCTGTTGATGTCGGGCATTGCTTGGGATCACGTTAATGTCTATCCAGATTTTAATGACTACGTTCACCAGTTTGAATTGTTAGCGAATGGTCTGGAAAAAGCAAGTAGTTTTATTTATGATGAAACCGATGATTTAGTTAATAAAATAGGCTCTGCGGAACGTTTGGGTGTAAAAAGATTTCCGTACCAGGCTCTCCCAAATCGAATAAAAGATGGTAAAACCTTTTTAGTTTTACCGAATAAAAAGGAGTTAGAAATCAATATTTTTGGCGAACATAATCTCAAAAATTTGAACGGTGCGAGATTAGTTTTAGCTCAAATCGGCATTGATGATGAGGAGTTTTATGCAGCAATCCCTTCATTCAAGGGTGCAGCAAAGCGTTTGGAATTGGTTGGCAAAAACGATACTACGGTGATTTACAAGGACTTTGCTCATGCACCGTCCAAAGTTGAGGCGACTACAAAAGCAGTTAAAGCCCAATTCCCCGACCGTCAATTGGTGGCTTGTTTGGAATTGCATACGTTCAGTAGTTTGAATAAAGATTTCTTGGGAGAATACGCCAATAAACTTAATGCTGCCGATGTTCAAGTAGTATATTTCAGCCCTAAAACCTTGGAAAACAAGAAGTTACCCGCCATTATGCCCGAAGATATTAAAGTACATTTCAATAATCCTAACCTTCATGTTTTCACGGATAATGATTCGCTGAAAGATTTTCTCCTTAACCAACGATGGCGTAGCTCAAATTTATTGATGATGTCTTCAGGGACTTTTAATGGGTTGGATTTTGGGGAGTTAGCGGGGTTGATTCTTCAATAAAGTCTTCATAAAACAATCCTACATTCGAGTGGAAATAACAAATTTAGAAGAATTAGATAAGCATTACGGAGATTTTACGGATGCGGTAATTTCTAAAATCGTATTTGAACAAAATGATTATGGAACAACGGCAGTCTTACATTTGAGTAGTCGTTTAGTTTCGACCGAAAGAAATCAATATGATAGTATTGTAATAAGTTTTTTTAATGTTGAAGAGATAGAATTTATTCAACCTTTTAGGGGTACAAGTTTTCGACCTTGGGCAGGAAACTCTTTAAAGTTTGAAGATAAATATATTTTTGGTTTCGAACCTTTTAATGAAAATTTAAAATCTGTTGAGGAAATAAAGAAGTCAAATTTTTACATAATTTGTAAAAGCTTTGTATTAGAAAGTGTTCCTAAATGTTCAGTTTTAGATTAACCAAGAACGATTTCGCAAAGTTTAAGGTTAAGCATCTCCGATGCTATTTTCTCTAATATCTACTTTTTCTACAGAGGTTGCACTTCTCCGAAGTGAAGTCTTTGTCGCTACTACTTCGGAGAAGTACAACCTTTGTAGAAATGAAATAAGAGACCAAGTAGATAGCATCGGAGATGCTCAACCTTAACATTTTATCATACCATTTGTAATCAAATATTTTATTGACAAAACGCTGTGAAATAATCCATAAAAAAGGGTTAATAAATGACAACATAAATAGACAAAATTTATAATTAACTAATTATCAAATAGTTATATTTATAAAAAGTGTAAAATAAACCATATT
>JAYUIP010000200.1:0-3094 GCA_043765945.1 Arcicella sp. | reverse complement strand
TATTCGCCAGTGTTAACCAAAATTGCTCTTTCAGCATTATTATAATCCCCCGATTATTTTATTGTATGATTTTGTAAAGTTTCGAAATCTTCTTTACTGCTACTATGTTTTCGGTGTTATCTTCATTCCTTACATATCAAAAGTTTTTTTCATCAAAAGAAGTTTATCTGATTCTAACCGCCTGAATCAATAAGCACTCGCTTCCTTGTCTGTAATTATTTAAAAAAATGACAAAGTTTCTTGTAGGGATTATTATGTCCTTTCAATTAGCCTTGGTTTCAATGTTGTGTTTTACCTAACGCTTCGTTGGATGACTATGTGTTTCCTAATCTAAATTATATTATTATTATGTCCAACTCTACTTGTTGGCTGTCATTTTTTGACAGTTCGAGTCGCTCGTTGTTACCCCCCAACAACTTGCGAGACAGTTTGACTAAGCTTTTCCTCCCACAAAGAGGGAAAGCTCGTCTGCTCTCTTCGGTCGCTTTAACGGTGTTGATGACTATGTTTTTTAGTCAATCTTCTTTCGCACAAGAGCTTATTGTAAATCCTGGTTTTGAGTCTAAGCTAACTGGTTGGATTTCAAACAAGAATCCAATTAGAACCGTTGCTGCCACTAATCCCGTGAAAACGGGTACTTACGCAGCACACATCAATAATGCAAATCAGGATAATGAGTATTTTTCTCAAAATCTTAATGCTTCGCCCTTCGGAAAGTATTCTTTTTCGGTGTGGGCAATGGTTCACGATGCTTCAAAGTGGAGTTCTGTGGGTGTTGGTGTGTTTGATGCTAATTGGGTAAAGATTCCTTCCGCAAGTTTTGAGTTGGAAGTAAATAGCACAACTTTTCAAAAATATTCAAAAGACTTTACGGTTCCAGGCAATGCTCGGTACTTTCAAGTTTATGGATATACCGAATCGACAGTATTGAAAGTTGATGATTATTCATTGACGCAAGCCGTGGGTGGAACTCCTACTGGAACGGTGACTAAAAATTGTAAAATCGAAAATTTTAGGAAATGTGATGGAACAACTGTTGGTTATGGACCTTGGTTAAACATTTTGATAAATGGTGCAGGTAATGGAAGTAATAACGAATATAATGTTAGTGCTTTAACATGGCAAGAATACAGTGATAATACTGCAACAGTCAAAGGAACAATTACGAAGAAAAATGATGCGACAGTTGCTTTTACCGTTGATTTACTCTTAAAAGGTAGAACAACAACAGGAACGGGACATTTCTCCGCAGTTGATAATGCATCTTTTTGCGTTGGTCAGAAAGGGGCAGATTGGTATTTTTATCCAACTGCTTCTGGTACTTTAATCGGTACGGGTTCAAGCGTTGCGGGTGCTCAAATTAATGTAACCTTAGACCCATCAATGCCTTGGCAAGTGGGAACGGGTGGGACGACTCGTTTCAAAACTTCTTTTGGGTCAAGTGCTTGGGTTGAGTTGTGTGTGGTTAAACAACCAAATTCTTCTGGAAAAACCTTATCAATTGGAACAGAAGGAACGGATTTTTATTTAGAAATGCCAGGTTGTACGCCAGTGCTTTGCAATAACGTAACGTCGGGTGGAACAATCGGAAGTAATCAAACGGGTTGTAGCGGCTTTGATCCTGCGGCTTTCACAAATGTTGCTGACCCATCGGGTGGAGGAACGGGTGCTTTTGAATATGTTTGGTTGAAAAGTACAACAGCCTCAACGTTGACTTCTACTAATCAATCGGAATGGTTTGCCATCACAGGAGCAACAACTTCAACTTATGATGCAGGTTCGCTTACGAAGACCACTTATTACATTCGTTGTTCTCGTAGAACAGGTTGTACGGACTACGTGGGAGAATCAAATGTTATTACCGTGACGATTAATGCAAATTGTGGTGGCAAAGACCCTGTTTGTCTTTCTCGTAAAAGTCCAGTACAAAATAGTAGTTTGTGCGGAGATGCTACGAAATCTTACGGAATGTGGTTCTCTGATTTAAAAGGAAATGTTGCTTCGCCAAATCAATCTTTTTCTGTAAAATCAGGTGGATTGACTGAATTTTGTGATGGAACGGCGGTTTTAACTTACACTGCCTGTGTTATCGGTGGTGGAGCAAACGACTGCATCACGGCAACGGTTAATTATTCTGGTCGTACGGGAACACCTCCTGCAAGTAGCCCAGTTTTGAATACACACTGTACTACTTACACGCCAAACGTTGGTGATTGGTATTATTACCCAACTGCAAGTGGTTCATTCTCGGGTGCTGGTATTTATGCAGGTTTAGCGGGTACATACACGCAAAACATGGGAGCGTTTCAAGTAGGTACGGGTGGAAGTTTAAATGATATTTCAAAATTTGGAGCAAGTTCTTGGTTCAAAATTGGTATAACTTCTGGTGGTACTAATAACTGGAGTACAGTTTCAAAAGATGGAGATTTTAACATCAACTTAGGAACTTCTACGAATATTGCTTCGGTAACGGCTACGGCTAATCCAGCTTCAATTTGTAAAGGTGAAAATGTTGTTTTGACCGCTACGATTGATGCGGCTTCAAAATCTGCGAATTGTTCACCAACTTATTCATGGGTTGGTTCAAACGGATTCACGAGCAATCAAGCAACGGTAACCAATAATGATGTTCAAGGAGCAACTACTTATACAGTTACGGTAAGTTTCACCGCTGTTAACGGTAGTAAATGTTCAGTAACTGCCACAACGGGCGTAGCTTTAAATGGGGTTTGTTGTGATAATGTTACAAACGGAGGACAAATTGCTGCAAATCAAAGAAACTGCGGAGCATTTGATCCAGCACCATTTACCAACGTTGAATTACCAACGGGTGGAACAGGAACGTTGGAATATCTTTGGTTAAAAAGTACGACTGCTACAACATTCACGGCAGAAAATGCGGCTGAATGGATTCCAATGATAGGCACGAATAGTCCAAATTTGGATGTAAATAATATTTCAGTAACTACGGCATATCAACGTTGTTCTCGTCGTGCAGGTTGTACGGATTATGACGGTGAAACCAATGTTATTGTGGTAATTATTGATAAAGTCCCGAACGCTCCAACCACAACGCCAGCGGCAATTTGTGGAA
>JAYUIP010000199.1:0-3095 GCA_043765945.1 Arcicella sp. | reverse complement strand
ATAACAGTACGCCAAACGTTGGAGATAATATTATTTACACCATAAATGTAACGAATGCAGGACCTTCAACGGCTACGAATATCGAAGTAAAAGACGTTTTGCCAGCGGGTTTACAATTCGTAAGTAGTAGTGATTTTCAATTATCGGGCAGCACTTTGACGAGTCAAATTGCGAGTTTGCCAATTGGTCCAAAAGCCTTGACATTTACGGCAAAAGTAATTGGTAGCCAGTCAATTACCAATAAAGTAGAAATTAGTAAAAGTGACCAATTCGATCCAAATTCTCAACCAAATACAGGGACGGGAGACGGTCAGGACGATACCGATTCAGTACGAGTTACACCACGTATTGCGGATTTAAGTTTAGAGAAATTGGTAAGTAAAACCAATCCAAACGTTGGGGAAACGATTACTTATACCATCAAGGTAAAAAATGCGGGACCCGATAATGCGACCAATGTGCAGGTGAAAGACCCTCTTCCTGCGGGATTAGATTTTGTAAGTTCAGGAACGCCTGCCGCATCAGATTTTACGAACACTTCTGGATTATTGACTTCAAGAAATATTCTAAGCGTGCCAGTGGGTAGTGAAGTTGTTTTAACTTTCTTAGCTAAACCTTTGACAACCAACCCGATAACAAATAAAGCGGAGGTTTCAAAGTCTGATCAATTCGATATAGATTCTTCGCCAAATAATGGCGTAGGAACCAATGAGGACGATACGGACGGCATAACCATCGGTGGTCAGCAAGCGGATTTATCTTTGAAAAAGGACATTGACAACGCTTCGCCAAATGTTGGGGACATTGTAACTTATACGATTACAGTTAATAATGCAGGACCTTCAACGGGTACGGGCATTGAGGTTCGAGACATTCTGCCTTCGGGTTTACAGTTCGTGTCGAGTACCGATCTTATCAATACAAACGATACTTTAAAAACAATTGCTCCTTTAACATTAGCCGTTGGCTCGCCAAGAATTTTAACTTTCAAAGCGAAAGTTTTAACGCCAGTTAACGCAAAATATAGTATTACCAACAAAGCTGAAATCTCAAAAGCCGATCAAGTTGATACTGATTCTCAGCCAAACACAGGCACCTCTGACGGTCAAGATGATACGGATGATGCCCTCTTGACGATTCAACAAGCGGATTTGAAATTGCAAAAAGTCGTTTCTAAAATTAATCCAACCGTCGGAGAATCAGTGAGTTATACTATTTCTATAACGAACGAAGGACCAAATACTGCGACGAATGTTGAAGTGAAAGATGTGTTGCCAACGGGTTTGCAATTTGTATCAACAGGAACGCCTGGCGGAACAGATTTAATTAATACAGCAGGAACACTCACAGGCACAATTGCAAACATACCTTTGGGCGTAACCCGCTCAGTAACATTTGTGGCAAAAGTCACGCAAGCAGGAGCAATTTTGAACAAAGCGGAAGTTTCAAAATCCGACCAATTTGACCCAGATTCTCAACCAAATTCAGGTACGGAAGACGGACAGGATGATGCGGGTGGCGTGCTTATCGGAGGACAACAAGCAGATTTGAGTTTGACAAAAACCGTTGATAATCCACGTCCAAATGTGGGTGAAAACGTTACTTATACCATCACCGTAAACAACTCAGGACCAAGCGATGCGACCAATGTTGAGGTGCGTGACGTGTTGCCAGCAGGTTTACAATTTATCAGTTCGTCTGACTTTACTTTGCAAGGAACAATCCTTTTGGCGAACGTGCCTTTACTCACAAACGGTTCGACAAAAACGCTGAAATTTATTGCGAAAGTCATTGGTTCTCAGAAGATTGTGAACAAAGCGGAGATTTCTAAGGCAGACCAATTTGACCCTAATTCTCAACCAAATACAGGTACGGAAGACGGTCAAAATGATACCGATTCAACCGTTGTACGACCACAAGTTTCAGATTTGAGTTTGACAAAAACCGTCTCGAATCAACAGCCAAACGTGAATGATGAAGTTATTTATACCATCACCATTAAAAATGCAGGAACTGACGTTGCCACGAATGTACAGGCGAAAGATATTTTACCAACGGGCCTAACATTTGTGAACTCAACTGATTTTACTTTATCAGGAACGAACATTTTAACCTCAAATAATATCCTTTCAATTGCCGTAAATGGTGAGGCGGTGCTGACTTTCAGAGCGAAAGTAACAGCTTCTGGAAGTATTACCAATAAAGCTCAAATTACAAAATCTGACCAGTATGACCCTGATTCTCAGATGAATAACGGAACGGAAAATAACGAAGATGATACCGATGCCGTAACGATTGGCGGACAACAAGCGGATTTATCTTTGAAGAAAGACATTGATAAAACTAATCCAAATGTGGGTGATGTTGTAACGTATTCAATCACCGTAAGCAATGCAGGACCAAGCGTGGCGACCAATGTTGAGGTGAAAGATATTTTGCCAAATGGTTTGCAGTTTGTGAGTTCTTTGGATTTCGTGGCAATTGGGGATACGTTAAAAGCAACCATCAGTAATGTTCAAATTGGAACGCCAAAAGTGGTAACATTCAAGGCAAAAGTATTAGCAACAACAATTCAACAATTCAACAATTCAACAATTTTAAATAAGGCTGAAATCTCAAAATCCGACCAACAAGACCCTGATTCTCAAGTAAATACGGGTATAATGGATGGTCAGGATGATACGGATGATGCTTTATTGACGATTCAAGTTGCCGATTTGAAATTGTTGAAAACCGTTTCAAATCCAAGTCCAACGGTGGGTTCAAATGTGACCTACTCAATTACAGTTACAAACGAAGGAACAAGTGCCGCAACGAATGTGGAAATTACAGACGTATTGCCAGCAGGTTTGACTTTTGTGAGTTCATTAAATTTTGTGGAAAGTCCTGCGGGAACGCTCAAAACTACAGTCGCAAATTTGGCTTCTGGAACGAATAGAGTTTTGACTTTCGTAGCAACTGTAACTCAGCCAGGAGCAATTACAAACTCGGTAGAAATTACGAAATCTGATCAGTATGACCTTGATTCTCAACCAAATACAGGTACTACGGACGGTCAAGATGATAATGATAATGTTACGATTGGAGGACAACAG
>JAYUIP010000198.1:0-8641 GCA_043765945.1 Arcicella sp. | reverse complement strand
ATACCGACAGAATTTTGGTCATGATTAACATGATTGGAGGAAATGACGGACTCAATACCGTCATTCCACTCGACCATTATTCTGCCTACAATACGCTCAGAGCCAATATTGCCATTCCTCAAACCAGTGTTTTAGGATTGACTGGAATGCCTGAAACAGGTTTACATCCAGCCATGTCGGGTTTGCGTAATATGTATAACGACGGTAAACTTTCCATCATTCATTCCGTGGGTTATCCCAACGCCAATCAGTCGCATTTTAGGTCGGCAGATATTTGGATGTCGGGTGTGGAATCTAACCAATATGCCGCAACGGGATGGATGGGGCGGTATTTGGGTAATCGCTACACGGGCTATCCTGTGGGCTACCCAAACCCAACCATGGAAGACCCAATTGCCTTGCAAATTGGCTATTTAGCAACTCCAACTTTGCAAGGGGCATCACAATCAATGGCAGTTACAATTGACAATCCCGACAGTTTTTATCGACTCATCGGAGCAGGAGGGAGTACATCTCCTTCGGATATTCCACCCAATCAAATTGGAGGACAAATTGCGTTTATTCGTCAGCAACAGGCTTTGGCAGTGGGGTATGCTTCGGAGATAAAAGCGGCGGCAGATTTGGGGGTAAACATGGCAACTTATCCATCTCCAACCGATAGAAATGAACTGGCAGACCAACTTAAAATTGTGGCAAGATTAATTCACGGAGGGCTGAAAACTAAGATTTTCTTCGTTACACAATACGGGTACGACACACACTCTACGCAAGTGGATGCAAGTGATACAAGAACGGGGGCTCACGCTGATTTATTAGGAAAATTATCAGCCGCTATTACGGTTTTTCAACAAGATTTACAGATGCAAGGCACAGCCGATAAAGTGATTGGCATGACGTTCTCTGAATTTGGCAGAAGAGCAACCTCCAATGCTTCCAGAGGGTCAGATCATGGCGTGGCGGCTCCAATGTTTGTTTTTGGGACTAACTTAAAAAAAAGAGTTATTGGTATGAACCCAAATCTTACAACCGAACTCTTACCCGAAAACCCTCAACCGTGGGAAACTGGACGGGATATTAAAATGCAAATCGACTTCCGAAGGGTTTACACTGATATTTTAAATGATTGGTTCGGAACGGCAAAAGCCATAACCAATTCTTTATTATTCAGAAATTTTAATACCATTTCTTTGTTCTCAGATTTCGTTGAAACCGTCGGAAATGGGAATTGGAATAATCGTGACGTTTGGTCGGTTGGACGAAAACCTTTCGCTTCGGAATACGTAAAAATAAACTTAGGACATACCGTGACGGTTGGGCAAGATGTGACGGTAAAAAATATTCGATTAGAGGGAAATTTGAATTTTACGGGAAACTATAAAGTGAATGTTTTGGGGTAAGTCCCCGAATTGAATTAGTTTGTACAAAACTCATGGCATAACTTGTAGAAATATGCTAATTATTAATAGTTTATGAGCCGAGTCATGCCATGAGTAATTGTTTACAAATACTTAATTATCAAGATTTTATATCCAAATTATGATCACTTTCAACTAATTTTGAACCATTTTCAAGCACATTCCAACGATAAGCACAAACCTCTGAACTGCCACACTTTGGGCAAGTCCAAAGCCAATTATCATCGGGGTTCAGGATGATATTCGCTTGTTGAATTAAAGATTTTATTTGTTCTTTTTTTACTGTAACTTCCTCTGAATCAATTAGTTTGGTTATATTAGCAACTTCTTGTAATTTATCTTTATGCACATATTCCGCAAAGAATTTAGGAATAAAATAGTAGGCAATGAATAGATTAATATCTCTTTCAGTCATTCTTGCATCGCCACAATTTCTACACCGCCAACCGCTGATTTGATTTGAATTATTACGGTTTGAAATTCCTTCTAAAATTGAACCCAAATAATCGCCTTTTGCTAAACTGTAACTAAGTGTCTGTAAAAGTCCAAACACCTGACTTTTCCAAATTCCTTCATTGTCATTCTCTCCTATCACCACATCATTGAACGACCCCATCCCTCCATAGGCGTGCAGATGATGCTCAACAGTTTTATCGGTTTCCCAAAATTTAACGTCTTCTTGAATCCATTTTGCCCAATGCTCGTAGTTTTGTTCTTTGAGGATTTTAGATAAAACTTCTAAGGCGATTTTGTAATAGTCAGTCATTTTTAAGTGGTTTTATAGTTCACAATCCAATTTAAGGGAAAAACAATGAATTTAAATCAAAATTTTATTTTCAAATGATATAAATAAAAAAGCCGTTAGAAATTACTCCAACGGCTACTAAATACAGTGAACCTGTTTAATAAGTTTTGATGTTTAAATTTTAAAACACGTTTAATGGATTAGCGGTATTACTAAGTCCAATCTTGCTTAATCAATTAATGCTATAAATCGTGTTCTAATTTTTACTTACTGAAACATATAAACAGTGTACTAAAATCCATTTAATTTTACGCCTCAACCGTCTTCGTCCGCATTTTAATATTCAACACTTCCACCAATAACGAGAAGGCAATGGCGAAGTATAAATATCCCTTCGGCACTTCCCCAACCGTTGAATTGAAGATTGAAACGTTGGCATCGTGGGCGGCTTGGGCAATTAACATAAAGCCAATCATAATCAGAAACGCCATTCCCAACATCTGAATTGAAGGATGTTTATTGACAAATTCACCGACTGGTCCAGAGAATCCCATCATAATCAATACCGAAATAACCACCGCTGCAATCATAATAGAAAGCACCTGCGTAAGTCCGATTGCCGTCAATATTGAGTCAATCGAGAAAACAATATTTATCAAAGCAATCTGAATCACTACGGCATTCAATTTGCTTGAAGCTGAGGTTTTAGGTTTATCCTCATGCCCGCCAGTTTCTAATTTTTCGTGAATTTCTGATGTTGCTTTATACAGCAAAAACAAACCCCCAACGAATAAAATCAAACTTTGTCCAGAGATTCCTGCCTTCAACCAACCCAAATTGATGTAAGAAAAAGGCTGTTGCATGGCAATGATATAAGAAATACCAAAGAGCAAAATAATTCTAAAACCCATTGCTAACATCAACCCAATGTTTCGAGCTTTTGCCTGATCTTTTTTCGCTAATTTATTGGCAGCAATTGAGATAAATATGATGTTATCAATTCCTAAGACTATTTCGAGGAAAGTAAGTGTAATTAAACTAACGATGCCGTCAGGCGTAAGTAATTCTTGAAAATTCATGCTTGTTTGATTTTAATATTTCTACAAAATTATTTAGTTTTAACAATATTCAAAATCAAATTATGTATGAAAGGTCAGAAAAATGATTTTTGCCTTGTTTAAACTTTACTAATAGTTTAGATAAAAAATAATGCCATCATTCTACGAAGTAGGTAAATTCAGGGTTAATTTGTAGTTTTGTGAGTTAATTAATGGTTGGATATTAGTTATTGGTTATCGGTTATTAGTAAGCCGTAGTAAATAACCAGTAACCAACAACTATTAACCAATAACTAAAACGAACAGCTAACTATAAAATCTTCAAGAATGAAATTCGTCGTATCTTCCTCAGTCTTACTCAAACAGCTTTCGGCAGTTAATGGAGTAATTGCCAACAACCCGATTGTGCCTATTTTGGAAAACTTTTTGTTCCAAATTGACCAAAACCAATTAACCGTAACTGCCTCTGATTTACAGACGGTGATGATCACAACCCTGGCAATTGAATCAACCGACTCGGGAGCAATTGCTGTTCCAGCCCGTTTGTTGTTGGATACGCTCCGTGGATTGCCAGATCAACCTGTCACTTTTAAGATTGATAAAGACACTTTCGGAACAGAAATTATTACGGAGAATGGACGTTATAAACTCTCAGGCGAGAATCCGATTGACTTCCCAAAAGTGCCACAAGTTACTAAAAGTATATCCGTTTCAATTCCTGCCGATGTGTTAGGTTCAGCAATTGCGAACACCATTTTTGCGGTTTCAAACGATGATTTACGCCCCGCCATGACGGGAGTTTACGTACAATTATCGGCTGAATATACCAATTTCGTTGCCACCGACGGACACCGTTTGATCCGTTACAGAAGAACGGACATGAAGTCGGAACACGAATCAACGATGATTATTCCACGCAAAGCCTTGACTTTGTTGAAAGCAACGCTACCGTCTGACGATACGACTGTGACGGCAGATTTTAGTTCAGCAAATGCTTTTTTTAGTTTTAATAACATCAGAATGATTTGCCGTTTAATTGACGAGCGTTTCCCTGATTATGAAAATGCAATTCCACAAAACAATCCAAACGTTATGACGATTAATCGTTCGGAGTTTTTGGGTTCTTTGAAGCGTATTGCCATTTATTCAAATAAAACCACGCATCAAATTCGTTTGAAATTGGCTCAAAACGACTTAGTAATCTCTGCCGAAGACTTAGATTACTCAAACGAAGCCAACGAAAAATTGATGTGCGATTATGAAGGCGATGAAATGGAAATTGGTTTCAATGCAAAATTCATGGTAGAAATGTTGGGAAATATTTCTTCAAATATGATTTCGTTGGAAATGTCTCAACCCAACCGTGCGGGTCTAATTATTCCATCGGATAAGAAAGAAAACGAAGATATTTTGTTGTTGGTAATGCCTGTAATGTTGAATACTTATGCGTAAATAAGGCATTAATTATTTAAAAAGAGGCTGTTTCAAAATTATTTTGAAACAGCCTCTTTTTGATTTGGACGGGACTACAAAGCACTCTGATAATCAGGCACTTAAACATATCTGTATAGGGTGGGTACAATCAGGGTATCAAAATTCGCTTTTAGGATAAGTTTTCTATTTTCTAATTACGCCCGCTTCGCTCCCAAATAAATCTAATACCTGATTAACTTTATCCAGACGGAGGCTTGCTTTACCTTGTTCTAAATCACGAACAAAACGCAACCCTACGCCAGATTTTTCAGCAAGGTCAATTTGCGTTAGCCCTAAAATTTTTCTTTTCTCTTTTACAAACTGTGATATTTTCATTATTGAAAATTATACCTTATCGGGTATAATATGAGAGTAATTAATGAAATTATACCTTATCGGGTATAGTTTTTAATTACTTAGTTTTTGCTCTTCAAATAAGAATATCCAAACCGTTTCAACTTATCAAAATATAAATCACTGTACATCTTTTGACTTTCTTCAAACAGAAAAGAATTAGCTATCAATTGATGCGTTTGTGGGTAGTCTTTTTGAAAAAAGTTAATAATTTTCTCTACTCTTTTTTGTGCTATCCCGATTTTTATGCCAAAAGCCATGAAATCATCAAATGCATAAAATGCATTAACTTTGAAGGATTCGGTTTCAAAATCTTCTGAAAATAAACCGTCAGCCGTTGCCATATCTGAATCACTCACGTGCAGACGAGTACAAAGCAAATCATACGCTGGAGACAAAACCATATCACCATTGGGCGTTTCAATGAGAGAAAAATTCTTTAGGTGAGCATCGCCATTCGAGAACAAATAATTAAACAGGACCAACCGAAAAAACTTTTCCATTTCCACCGAATAAGCCGCTACATACTTTTTGATGAGATTTGCCATATCCTCATAACTTCCCTCATATTTTAGCGAACTTCCTCCTTTTAGCGTTGATATACCTGATAATGTTGCAAAATCTTCAACCATCAATTTTTCCTTATTCTGTTGATAATCAAATCTTTTGGTTAGATAGGCAGGACTTTCATCTGGAAAGAAAACCAATGTATTTTCTGCGGTTTCAATTTGATAAACCTGTTTTGCAATTTGCATAGTAAGATGCTCATTGGCTGGTATCTCATCAACCGCCCTAAAACGGCTGTTGGGAGTAGGTTTCAAAATATACTGTCCGTGTTCGTTATCGTGAATCAAGCGAAGTATGTTTTTATCCAACAAAAGTGATATTTTTTCTTGAACCCCTGAGATAGAAATTCGTTGAGTTTCAGCAATATTTTTAGCAGAATATTCTAACGAAAAAGATAGAATTGGACTAACTTTCTTCCCATCAAACAATTGTTTGAGAGCTGTGGGGCTAAAGGTATTAAAGCCTTTTTTGAGGGTTGAGGGGCAATATTTCAAGGAAAAATCAGTCATTGATTGGCGTAATGGTTATTGCTCCGATGGTATCGTATTGAGCGGCAACGAGTAAAAGTCCGAAGAAATCATTTTCATCAATTCGCAAAAGTTGGCAAAGCGTTTCTTTGTTATAGCCTTCAGGCAACATATTGAAGAAGACAGGGAAAAGCGAAGGATGCGTATAAGTCTGTTGAGTTTTAGGCAAAGTTAAACTGATGGCTCTTTGCATAGGATTTTGGAAATAATCATCATCATATCTAAACTCAAAGCCAAGCTCGTTTTCTGATAAAACCCCTGCTGGAACTTCTTTAAAGTTTACCATTGCTTTTCTCATAATTTCACATTCAATTGAAGTTCCATTCCCAACACATCCGCTATTTTGAGTAAAGTTTCCAAAGAAGGATTACCTTCGCCACGTTCAATAGTTACGATGGTACGCAAAGCCACCTCCGAAATTTCAGCTAAATCTTCCTGCCTAATTTTTAAGATTTTACGTCTTTGTTTGATTTTTATCCCTAATATTTCCTTATTCATTTGTGCATCATATTGCGTTTTATGGTGTAAATATAGAGATTATTTTGAAAAAATACTCAAAAATGCAATTTGATGCACTTTTAATTATTGAAATTATATTTAGAACCAGTTCCACCTCAATACTCATATTTATATCGAAAGGACGTAGAAGTAAGAAGATTGTTACAGTTTTTATAATAATCATCCTAAATGAACTACCCAGTCAACTCTTGAAACTCTATCCCTAATCCTCAAAAGCGTTTTCAAAATATCTTCATCTTTCGGAAAATCTCCAAAAACCAAGTTCCTAAATGAGCCGTTGTAAGATTCTTTTAGAGACTTCCAAACTGTTTCAGTATCTGCAAAAATCAGGGCTTTACTTGGATGAAATTGAAGCCATGAATTATTATTTTTGTAACTTTTCACATCATCATTTGCCACTCTCAGAAGCATCGTGTCAAAGTCGTTTGAGTGAAAGAATAATTTGATTTCGTTAATTTCTAACAACTTATGCAAATCGTAAGGATGGCGAACTTTATTTCCTAAATCAACCATTGGTTCTTGGGTGTAAGAAAAACGAATTAAACTCATTATTTTCTCACAAAATGTACGTCTGGGGTCTAATACCAAAACTTCAAACGGCATTAATCCGTATTGTTCTGCAACAGACTTTTGACCTGCTTTTTTCATCATTTGATAGATAAATGTACTTACTTTTCTTGTCACATAAGGCTCAAAATAGCCTAACCAAGTGGCTTCTGCTATGATTACATCACGCACTTGCCCGAAATCATTTTCACCAAACATTTTAGGATAAATATGTGCTGTTTTGCGATTCATACCCATTTTTTGAGTCACATTTTCTATCGTAACCTCTGGCAAAATATCTTTAATAACTTTACTTATTCGCTTTACCTTATTTCCTAATTGGGTACTCGACTCACTTCCTTATCTAAGTATTACCAAATCAATATCTTCCGAAAATCGCTGAATCATTGCATCGCATTTCAACAGAGCTGTGCCGCCTTTGAAAACGGTATGTTTGCCCACTTCATCATGGAATACTGCACTGAGGGCATAAGTTACCCAATAGTCTTTTTCAACATAAATTTCCTGTATTCCAATCTCTTTCGCTGTTTGTTCGATAGCTAACTTGAAAATCTCTTGGTCAAGATGTAAGGTCATTTGATATTCCATTTTTGAGTATTTGATAAAACCTTTGAAGCTCTCGGTAATTTGTAAACAGTAATTGGATTAAGAGATTTATACAATGGTTCAGTAAAGTCCATTGCTCCCAATTCATCTAATAATGCTCCCAGTAACGCTCTGGTTGCGGGGGGATATAATATTGCCAAATTAACCATTTTACTTTGGGAATCTCTTGGAATATTTTTCAAAATAGACAAAAATCGACTGCACAAAAAATCAATATCTGCATCAGGAATCTCTTTTACATAGCGAATTGCATCAAGAATTTGGAGCAGTTGAACATTATCTTTTGTTATTTTATTTTTCTGTTTTATGAAGTGGATTCTTAGATAATCACGCTTAAAAGCAGGTCGGACTTCATTTTTACCGATTACGGTAACTGCACTAATTTGTGTTGTTAATCCAAGACGGTTATACATTGACAACCCCGTGATATAACCCACAATTTCACCATTTTCTTCTAATAAATCCTTAATCATTTCTTCTTCATTGGGCTTTACACCACCAAATATTGATTGTTTGGGGACATAAAATTTTCCCTTAGCAATTTTGGCAATTTCGCCAGAAGCAACCTTTCTATTTAAAGCCTTAATTGTAGCTTCTCGTGAATTTCCTTCTTTGATGAAATCTTTGTAAGTAAAAATAGTGCTTTGTGGAAGCCTACTTATTTCTGAGCTTATAAAATTACTTGTTTTCATATCCTATAATTTTTACAAATATACACAAATGTCCAGTTTTTTAATTAAAAAACTGGACATTTAATCATTGTTTAATGGCTTGGTGGACTGGCGGAGACACTTGGTATTGTTGGTAAAT
>JAYUIP010000197.1:0-3096 GCA_043765945.1 Arcicella sp. | reverse complement strand
GGTTACGTAAGAATTCCTTTGAATTTGATTGGAAAAAGACCCGACGAAGAATACATCGTCCATGATTTATTGACGGGGTCAAAATATTTTTGGAGAGGAGAATATAATGCCATTGAATTGAATCCAAATTTGATGCCGATGCATCTTTTTCGGATTGAGGATTTGTAGGAGTTAGTCAGAATCAATAAAATATATTATGACAGTTTTAAAAACTATCTTTACTGATAAAAAAAAGGAACAGAAATTTATTAAATATTTAGTTTATGGATTACTTAGAAATATCGGGGTATAAATCAATAAAATCAGTTCGTATAGATTTTAAGCCCATTAACATTCTAATAGGAGCTAATGGGAGTGGCAAAACTAATTTCATTTCTTTTTTTGATTTCTTTAATAGATTATATAATCGAAAACTTAATGACTACATAGCTTTAATCGGTGGAGAAAATAAGATTTTGTTTAATGGAAAAAAGATTACAGATACAATAAGTTTCCGAACAGAATTTGATAAAGGTCAAAATGGCTATTCTGCAGTTTTGAAATCTGGGAATGATGGTTTTGTATTTATAGATGAACGATTAATTTTTAAAGGTGATCAAGGGATAAGTATTAGTGGTTCTGATACCGAAGCAAGAATTAAGATTGCAGATAATTACAGAGCGAAATATTTAATTAATTATTTGAAAAAATTTAGAAAATATCATTTTCATGACACAAGTTCGCAATCTCCTTTTTCGCAATTAAGTCATATTCAAAATGATATTAACTACTTATATGAGAATGGGAGTAATTTAGCCGCTTTTTTGTGTGACATCCAACTGAATAATAAATTTTTTTATAACAAAATTATTAAGACGATTCAGTCAATTGCGCCTTATTTTTCAGACTTTTATTTTAATCCCAATACTGAAAATTACGTTCGTTTACTTTGGAACGATAGATATAGTGATATAAGTTTTGGAGCAAATGACCTTTCAGATGGTACAATAAGATTTATTGCCTTGACAACACTATTTATGCAGCCCAAATTACCTGTTACAATAATAATTGATGAACCTGAATTAGGCTTACATCCTTCTGCAATTGCAAAGTTGGCTGGTATGATAAAATCCGTTGCTTCAAAAGGATGCCAAGTAATTATTGCAACACAATCCACAGATTTAATAAGTCATTTTACTCCTGAGGATATCATTACAGTTGATCAAATAAAGGGAGAAAGTGTTTTTAAAAGGTTAAATAGCGAGAGTTTGCTGGAATGGTTGGAAGATTATACCATTGATGACCTTTGGAAAAGAAACATAATTGCTACTGGACAACCCAATTTTTAAAAATGAAAAGAATTGTAATAATCTGCGAAGGTGAAACCGAAAAAGAATTTTGCACAAAAATTTTGAGTCCATATTTTGTAACAAAAAATATTTTTGTTCAAGCCCCCCTAATGAAAAAATCAATGGGTGGAATTGTAAGATGGAGTATTTTAAAAAAAGAAATCAATACCTATCTAAAAGAAAATAATGTTTTTGTCACCACCTTGATAGATTATTATGGATTATATTCAAAATATCAGTTTCCAGGATGGGATAAGTCTTTGACTATTGTAGATAAGAATAAAAGAATGGATTTGTTAGAAAAAGCAATGGCTCAAGATATTGAAGATGGACTAAGACATAGATTTATGCCTTATATGCAATTACACGAATTTGAAGGGCTTTTATTTAATGATATAAACATTTTTTACGAACAAATACCAAAAGAAGAATTAGTTGGTGTAGTTGAACTTGAACAAACATTTAGAGATTATCCAGATAATCCAGAGATGATAAATAATAAAAAAGAAACTTCTCCTTCTAATCGTTTGGAACGTATTATTTTCGGATATAATAAAGTAGTCTATGGTAATTATTTGGCAGAAGCAATTGGACTGGATAGAATTCGTAGTAAAAGTCCGAGATTTAATAACTGGTTAGAAAAAATTGAGAATTTGTAAATGATAGAGATAAACAATTACCTTAATTGATTTTGAGACAGTGAAGTAAGAAAACTCTTAAAACTAATCTTTAATGTTTGAAAACAACGAAATCAAACAAATAATATTCTGCTCATCGTTATCAAAAATACAAATGCCAGTTCAATCTAAACTGGCATTTGTATTTATTAGAGTTTCAAAAAATCTACCTATTCCCATGAGCCAAAAACCCAGCCGATGCCTCATAATAATGCCCAAATTTTATCAATAATTTCTTGCCAATTCTTAATTTAACATCCCTGTTCATTTTGTTCCAAGCCCAAACGTCATTAACAGATACGTTGTAGCGGCGGGCAATACTATAATAATTTTCACCACTTTTAACGGTATGCGTATAATTATTTACTTTATGAATTTGAAATGGTAAACTTGGCTTAAACTTCTCATTTTCAATAGATTGAGTGATATTTTCTTCTTTTATTGGAGTTGTTGTAACTACTTGTTTTGCTTCCTCCGATAAGGTTAAATCAACTACTTTCATGCCTTCGGTTTGCTGAGAAATATTCTTGGTTGTCTGTGATACAACTTCCATTGGTCTTCTAATTACCGTTTTTGGAATTGTAATTACTTCAATTGGACTATTTGATGGACGTACTTTTTGTAGCCATAAAACTCTACCATCTACTAATCTTTGTGGAGCATCTAACCGATTGTATTTCAGTAACTTAGCTAAACAAATTCCGTACATCTGTGAAACTTTCCAGAGACTTTGTTCGGTTGCGTTCGTAACAGCATGAAATGGGACGAGGGCTTTTTTGCCTTTCTTCTCTAAATAATACACCTCATTCGGAATAATCTTTGTGTCTAATCCATCCGTTAAATCATTGTATTTCAAGAAATCCTCCACATCAAAATCAGCTCTTGCACATATTGCCTCTACATCATCGCTTGCTTGTGCTTGAATGCCCGCTTTATTGTTGATGTCATAAAATATTGGAAGGTTTTTATTTTTTGTTTTAGGTGTAATTCTTGACAATACTGGGAAACCCATATCTTCTTGAAAAATGTCCGTTTTTCCGTTCATTGTCATCACCTTTTCCTTCATTGGTTCAACTTCATTTTCCGATAAA
>JAYUIP010000196.1:0-3113 GCA_043765945.1 Arcicella sp. | reverse complement strand
TGCTTTTTGGAACAACTTACCCAAAGTTCAGGCACATTCTGCCCAGCAGTCGGACGAACTCTGATCTTTTTTCGCTTACTATCGTATAGTGTTGAGAGGTTAATATTTATGAAAATTTGGTTCATTTTCCTGCATATTTTGGTGAATTTTATAACTTAAATTTACGAAAAAAATAGCAAAAATCAGTGCAATTTTTTCGTAAAATTGAGCATAATTTTACGGTATTTTCTACTCTACCCGAAGATTTTGTTCTTGAAAACAAAAAGGCTGAACTTTGAGCTACCAAGCATCAAAATAGCCTTTAAGGATGAAAGAAATCATCAAAGACGAAATTATAAATTATACAATTGTTGGGTATAATCCCATTAGCAAAGAACTTAGCAAGGAAGAAATTTATATCCTCCTTCACATTAGGTTTAATTGATAGCAAAAAAGTGCAATTTCAAGAGATTGCTATTTGTGTTGAATTTGGTGAACATTTTCACAGAAAAGTACAAAAATAAAAAGTAAGCCTGATGGATACAAATTGAGTAGTTTTTTCAGAAAAGGTTTGAACATTATAAGAAGAGGATTAAAAATCCAACTCAAATCTTTGTTCAACTCTGGGTTGAGTTCGTTAGCGTATTCACAAAATGGATAGATATACAAATATCTTATAATCAACACTTTACAAAAATCTTCGGGTAGAGTACCTGCATTTATTATTTTTTGTCATAGAAACCTATATTTAAATAGGTCATTAACCCAAAATTAATGATCTATCAAATGCTCCAATTAGTGCTACATAAAGCACTTTTCAACAAATATTTACACCAAATCCCTTGATTATCTCCCAAAAGTGCCATACATTGCCCTTCTTTAATTGAGTTATTCATGAATTTATCACAAGAACTTCGAATCAGGCGAGAACAATTGGGCGTTACCCAAGAATATTTAGCGGAATTATCAAGCGTAGGACTCCGAACAATCAAATCTTTCGAGAGTGGAAAAGCTAATCCAAGACTCGAAACCCTCACAAAATTATCCGAAGTTTTGGGAATGGAATTGGTATGGATAATCCGTAAAACGGGGTTATAGCTTTCGGCAATCGGCAGTCAGCTATTGGCTGAACAACACTGGCTTTTAATTTGACAAATCCTAACTTAAAAATTAGAGACTCACAACTTAAAAATGCGACAATTAGCCATATATCGAAATAATATTTTAGCGGGTATTCTTACCGAAGAAAACCGACAAGATTATCGGTTTGAATATGATGATAAATATTTTTTATCGTCTGATTATCAAGCCATTAGTTTAACATTTCCTAAAACTCAACGAATATTTCAAAGTTCTATTTTGTTCCCTTTTTTCTATAATATGTTGAGTGAAGGTGTCAATCGAAAGTTACAATGTTTGCTTTTGAAAATTGACGAAAATGATAGTTTTGGACTCTTGGCTAAGACTTCTCAATTTGATACTATCGGAGCGATTACCGTAAAACCTTTACCATGAAGTTAGACATAAGATATTGCCCAGGGACACTGGCAGAGGGCTTTACAGCGTATAGCCCAAGCTGTCTGCGGAGAGTATTCCGAAACAAAAAAGTGAGTCCCATTTTGCCCTATCCCAAACCGCAAACCAATGACGAAATGGAGGAATTATTTATGGAAAACAGAAAACGAATTTCTATTTCGGGCGTGCAGGAAAAGTTAAGTTTGTTGTTGGAAAAGAATCAATTGAGGCTCACCAAAGAAGGCGAACAAGGGGAATATATCTTAAAACCCATTCCAAGAGACTTAAAAAAAATCGACCAAGTGCCTGCCAATGAACACCTTACGATGCAAATTGCCTCGCAAGTTTATGGAATCAATACTGCCGCCAATGCTCTAATTTTCTTTGCCGATGGCACACCCGCCTACATCACCAAACGTTTTGACCTCAAAGAGGGAGGCATCAAATGGGGCGTAGAAGATTTTGCCAGTTTGGCAGGTAAAACCAAAGACAATTTTGGGGCAAATTACAAATATGAATTTAGTTACGAAGAAGTGGGAGAACTGATAAAATCATATGTTCCAACATGGAGAATTGAGTTAGAAAAATATTTTACCTTACTGTTTTTCAACTACTTATTCAGTAATGGAGATGCTCATTTAAAGAATTTCTCCTTGATTGAAACCCAAAAAGGCGATTATGTATTGAGTCCAGCCTACGACCTCATCAACACTCGTTTACACGTGGACGACACGGATTTCGCCTTAGACAAAGGACTATTTAAAGATAATTTTCATTCAAAAAGACAAGAGATTTCGGGTCATGCCCACCAGGATGATTTTATAGAATTAGGAAAAAGATTAGGTATGAATGAAGCAAGAATAAACCTTTTATTAGCTCCATTTTTAAGCAAACAGCCTTTGACAGAAACCCTCATCAGCCATTCATTTTTAACCGATGTAAACAAACGAGCTTATTTGCAGATGATTAGCACGAAGCGGAATTTTTTGATTAAGTGAGATTTTCTTACATTTCATTTAATCAAAAAATTATCAAGATAACCCAATCCCCCGATTCACCCCTTTCAATTCCTCACCACTCAATACCATTTTAAAATTAGCCTCATACCTGGTTTTTTCAAGCAATGAAGTACCTCGGTTCTGTTTCATGGTTTGTACATTTTCGGCGGTTTGTTTCAGGTATGAATTTTCTAAATTGGTGAACGAACGCCTACGCCCTTGTATATACGTCTGCACAAAATTGCTGGGATTATTTTGTAATAAAACTACTTGGGTATCTATATTTCCATTTGATTCGGAAGTCTTTCTGTGATAAACCGCAATGTTATCCAATAAATCTTGGTCTTGCAGCATTTGTAAAGTAGTGTTTGAAAAACTTTAAATTGTCGGGTATAATCTTGTAAATTTAATTCTTGCATCTCCATTTTTGCATTGCCAATTAATTCTTTTTTTCTTTTGATTTTGCTGATTCATCCATTTATTTGCAAGGATTTCAACCTCTTTTTTATCGCCAAATGGTCTGTCTAACTCTTGTCTTGTAAAAATAGAGAACTCAATCGCACGGGCGACCCCCGTTCTGCCATGTTAAGCCAAGAACCGTGTGCAGGGGTATGTATTATT
>JAYUIP010000195.1:0-3115 GCA_043765945.1 Arcicella sp. | reverse complement strand
CTTTTATCCCTTCCTCCGTTTCTCCTAAATCTTATCTCTCTTTCACTTGAAATTTTAGCGTATCAGCATTAATACCCGTGAAAATTCCCAAGCCATTTGTGATAGTTGTGGGGGGGGTACTAATGTTCTGCGAAGTTGTTCCTTCGGCATTATATAAGGCTGCATAATCTGGATTTACTTTCAAGAGGATCACATTATATTGCCCAAAATATTGAAATTGTTGTGAACGCAAACGAGTCTCCGTTCCCTGCACGGGCTGGCTTCTAAAACGATTATTGAAGTTGTTAAAAGCGGCTGTTGATGAAGCAGGTAGCGTAACTACCAAATCTAATTTAGGCTCAACGTTCTCTGCCACCACAAAATGATATTCACCTTTCGTGTTTGTCCACGTTAAATTAACATCTATGTTTCCATCAACATCACGTCCAAAACCACTCGTAATGACTTGACGAGTGCGAACGATTGAAGTAATATCAGATTTTAGACCCCCGGGTTTTGTCGGAATAATAGTGCTTGCAGAAACCGTTTTACCATTATAATCAAATGATAATGAGTAAGTTACGCCCGCTTTCAATTTCACGTTTGCATCAGAACGATACAAAGAATCTAACCCCGAATAAGCCTTCAATAAATAGGTTTGTCCGTCACCCGTAACCTTAATTGCAAGATTAGGAATCAATGTCTCTCTATTAACTGAGCTTTCAGTATAAAGAATTTCTTTTTTTACTTTGATAGCAATCGGTTTATTTGGCACTAAATATGCCTCCACAATCGGTTTTGCTCCTCCTGGAATAGTGTCCACAACCGCTTTATCGCAGGAAGTCAATAATCCTAACATCAATAAAAATGTTGAGGTTATGGTTAATTTATATGTTGAATATGATTTCATTTCTTATTTAAACTTGTAACTAAAAGTAATATTTGGCGTGAACCCTAAATAATTCACATCCGTAACTGATAAATATCTTTGATTGGTGGTTGCGTCCGTAAGCGTTTGGTATTTCTTGAACCATACGTTCTGCTGTCCGTAAACATTATAAACTGAAAATCCGACACTACCATGTCCAAAATTATAGGTTGCTGAAACATCCAAACGGTGGGCATCTGGCAAACGGTTTCCGTTGGTGGTAGACGGGTCAGTAAAAGTCCTTTCAGAACCGTCTAACAATTTCACCGTGTAACCTCCCACGATTGACGTAAAAGGCTTGCCCGTTGCATACAAAAAGGTTGCTCCCAAATCCCAACGTCCTAATTTATAAATATTTACGGATTTGAATTCGTGTTTAACATCGAAATTTGAAGGAAAAGTGGTTTCGCCCGAAGGAAGGATTATGTTTTTATCCGCCTGTGCAATTGTGTAACCTACCCAACCCGTATAATCCCCAAATTTTTTCTGAACCAAAAAGTCAATCCCTTTTATTTTACCACTTCCATTAAAGAAAGTTTCTTGTGCCAATAACCCACGACCAACTTGTGGAACAAATCTTAAACTGTATCGAGAATCATTTTGGATATCTTTGTAATAACCCTCAACGTCAAAAAGATAGTCATTTATTTCATAACTCGCTCCCAAAATTAAATGCGTTGAAGAAGTTACGGGCAATTCATTATTATTTGCCAAAACCCAGAAATTACGACTACCATTTGAAATATCTTCACGCTCCACTTGCTTGGCAAACTGATTATAAATTCCCCAAGCACCCTTAATTTTCAAACGGTCATTCACCGCATAACTGGCAGATAAACGTGGTTCAAAATAGGTCTTTGAAGTTGGACTAAAATACGATATTCTTACACCACCTTTCACCGTCAAGTTTCCGAAACGTACTTCATCTTGCAAATAACCAGCCATCAAACCTCCGTTATCACGCTTTCCAATAATTTCAAGGGTATCATTTTGGCTGAATGTATAATCAATATTTAGTTTATTGTACTGCAAGCCAAAAAGCACGCTATTTTTTGAAGAAGTCTTATATTCCACATCAAATTTGGCTGATAAATCCGTTAAATTATTGGTTTCTAATGAGCCAAATTTAATGGTTCTAATCTCCGTTCCACGAGTGAAAGAGGCTGAATTGGTGTTGTCTCTGTCACTGAAAAAGTTTGAATAACTTAATAATGAATTCGTGTAAAGTTTATCACTCCAACGCTTCGACCATTTTAAACTTGAACCCGTATTTCCCCATTTTGAAATATCCGTATTACTAAAACCAGCATCTCCGCCAAACGGTGAAGCGATGGTTTGAGAGTTATCTAAATCATCTTGTCCACTGTAATAACTCAAAGAAATATTTTCATTCTCTGATGGCTTGAAGGTTATTTTTCCATTCAAATCATAGAAATATGAACTTGGTACGGTAGCATTTTGTAAGAAACGAGAACCCGTTACACCGCCTCCGAACTGGGAATTTTGACTGTTGGCATTAAAATTATTGAAGATTGAATTATAAACAGGACCTTCCCACGAACGCCTGGCGGCAACTGAAAATGTCAAGCGTTTGTCTTTATTCAAAATTGGACCTTCTGCCCAAATATTGCCGCTCATTAAGGTTATATCCGCCCCAAAATTACGTTCACGTTTGTTTCCATCCTTACTCGTAATTTCAACTACCGAAGATATACGTCCTCCAAATTTGGCATCGAAACCTCCTTTGTAAAGTTGAACATCTTTGATTGGGTTGGCATTGAAAGCTGAGAAAAATCCGTACAGATGATCCACATAATAAACCGTAAATCCATCATAAAGTACCAGATTTTGGTCGGGCGTTCCTCCCCGTACATACAAGCCCGAAGATGACTGATTAGCGGCACTAATTCCTGGCATTAATTGAAACGAGCGGAAAATATCCTTCTCACCAATGTTTGGTAATTTAGCAATATTTCGAGGCGTTATTTTGAACATCCCGATAGTTTCGGAGGCTTTCAAAACTTCGGTTTTTTCACCTTTCACCACTACTTCATCCAATTCCGCATTGTCAGGTTCCATCTCAATCGTTACGCCATTGATGGGTGCATCTGGCACAAGTTTAATGGTTGTGGTGATGTATCCAATATAACTCAAAGTCAAAGTTGTGGTATCAGTTGGAACACTTAACAAAGTGAAATAACCGTCAAC
>JAYUIP010000194.1:0-3145 GCA_043765945.1 Arcicella sp. | reverse complement strand
GGCGTGACTTACAGATAGAAATTGAAGTTCGTAATTTGGATGAACTTCGTCAGGTCTTGGAAATTGGGCAAGTTGATAGAATTATGTTGGATAATTTTAGCTTTGAAAACCTCCGTGAAGCCGTGAGAATAATTGATGGAAAATTCATGACCGAGGCATCGGGTGGCATTAACGAAACTACCATTAGAGAATACGCAGAGTGTGGCGTAGATTATATTTCATGCGGGGCTTTGACTCACCATGTAATTAGTTTAGATTTGAGTTTGAAGGCGTATTAAATTTGGCACGCAGATGACGCAGATGCCTTCGGCAACGCAGATTTTCGCAGATTTTTTTATCTGTAAATTGTAAGATTTCTTATGAAGTTAGAATTCTATTCTTTCATTTATCATAAAAAAATCTGCGAAAATCAGCGTTGCGAAGCATCTGTGTTATCTGTGTGCTATTAAACAATAACATGAATTTATTAGAAGAATCACAACGAGTAGGCTATGTGAGCCGTTCAGTGCCTTTCAAGGGCGGAGATTTGAAAGAGCAAATCTTGAAATTGAAAAAAGAGAAAAATGCGGTCATTTTGGCTCATTACTATGTCGATGCTGAGATTCAGGACATTGCCGATTTCTTAGGTGATAGCCTCGGATTGGCACAAGCCGCTGAGAAAACTGATGCCAGCATGATTGTTTTCTGTGGCGTGCATTTTATGGCTGAAACTGCCAAAATTTTGAATCCCAATAAAAAGGTAGTTTTGCCAGATTTGAATTCGGGTTGCTCCTTGGCAGATGCCGCTCCAAAGGAAGAATTTGCGGCTTTTAAGGCAAAATATCCCGAGGCTGTGGTGGTAAGTTATATCAACTGCACTGCTGATATTAAGGCAATGACCGATATAATTTGTACATCCTCCAATGCCGTGAAAGTAGTAGAATCTATCCCAAAAGATAAGCAAATCATCTTTGCTCCCGATGAAAATTTAGGGCGATATGTGGCTAAAAAAACGGGTCGTGATTTGATTCTGTGGGAAGGTGCTTGTATGGTTCACGTTGATATTTCATTAGAGAAACTTAGAATCGTTAGGGAAGAAAATCCCAACGCTTTGTTGATTGCTCATCCTGAATGTAAGGAAGTGGTGCTGTCGCAAGCAGATTTTGTTGGTTCAACAACTGCCTTGTTAAATTTTGTACAAACCTCTGAAAATCAGGAGTTTATCGTGGCAACGGAGGCGGGAATTTTGCATAAAATGAAAGAGTCTGTACCCAATAAAAGATTGATTCCTGCCCCTGCCAATGAGAAAAATTCGTGTGCTTGTGCCGAGTGTCCGTATATGAAGATGAACACGATGGAGAAATTATACAACGCCATGTTTTATGAATTACCTGAAATTCAAGTTCCCGAAGAAGTACGTGTACCAGCGTTAAAAGCGTTGAAGGCAATGTTGGAGATTAGTAAGTAAATTTAATGATATTTTATAGAAGGCTTCGCAAATGTGAAGCCTTTTGTGTTTTAACCAAAAATTATGCTTACAATCAAAAACATACAAGCCTCAGAAACATGGGATTTACGCCACCGAGTAATGGCTCCAAATCGCTCCTTTGATGCTATAAAACTGCCAAAAGATGAAGAAGGACTACATTTTGGGCTTTTTGAAGAAGAAAAACTTATCTCCGTAATTTCACTTTTTATCGAAAACGGCACGGCTCAATTTAGAAAATTTGCCACTGAAATCTCCGAACAAAATAAAGGTTATGGTTCAATTTTGCTAAATCATATTATTGAAGAATCTGTTAAAAATAATGTCAAAAACCTCTGGTGTAATGCCCGAATGTCGGCTTTTGGATTTTATGAAAAATTTGGTTTTAAGGCAATTTCTGAAACTTGGACGGCTAATGAGATTGAATATGTAAAAATGGAACGGGTGTTTTAAAGTTTTTAACCCTAAAACGCTTAATTTTACATACTCAAAACAATGGAACGCAGATGACGCAGGATGCCCACGGCAACGCAGATTTAAAAGGGTTTTTTATCTGCGAAAATCTGCGTTGCGAAGCATATGCGTCATCGGCGTTCTATCATTTTATAATCTTACGCATTTTGAAACTATCTTTAATCGTTGCCGTTGCCGAGAATGGCGTTATCGGTCATAATAATCAGTTAATTTGGCATTTACCGAATGATTTGAAACAGTTTAAACGCCTCACCACGGGTCATTGTATCATCATGGGTCGTAAAACTTTTGAGTCAATCGGGAAGCCTTTACCGAACCGTACTTCCATTATTATCTCCCGAAATCCTGATTTTCAGATTGAAGGATGTATTACGGTCAATTCCTTAGAAAATGCTGTAAAGAAAGCCCAAGAGCTTGAAAATGAGGAAAGTTTCATCATCGGTGGGGCAGAAATTTATCGTTTAGCTTTACCTTTAATGGATAAAATCTACCTCACCGAAGTTCATCATGCTTTTGAAGGAGATACGTTTTTCCCAGCAATTGATAAAACCATTTGGCAAGAAACAAAACGAGAAGATTTTGAAACGGATGAAAAACATTTATATAAATATTCGTTTGTGGAATTAGAGAAATAATGATAAAAATATCCGACCAACCTATTGATATTCAGGCGTGTATAGATGCGGCTCAATCCGAACGAGCGGGAGCGATTGATGTTTTTATCGGCACTGTCCGCAATCATAACAAATCAAAAGACGTAGTTCGTTTGGAGTTTGAGACGTATGATGTGATGGCAGTAAAAAAGATGGAAGAACTTGCCAATCAAGCCCGTGAGCGTTGGGAGATTGAAAAAATCGTGATGATTCACCGCAAAGGTGTGCTTCAAATTGGTGATGTGGCGGTAGTTATTGCCGTTGCTACGCCTCATCGTGTAGCATCTTTTGAGGCTTGTCAGTGGTTGATTGATACCCTAAAAACCGTTGTGCCAATTTGGAAAAAAGAGATTTATGGAGATGGTGAAGAGTGGTTGGAGGCTCATGCTTAAAAATTTTCGATGTTGGATTTTCGTATTTCGATGTTTGTGAGCTTCCAAATAGCCAAGTCCTATGCCAATTCAGACATTTTAAACCGCTAAAACTAATATCGAAAATCGAATAACAAAAATCGAATTTATATGACTACTTGGCTTAAAAAAAACTTGGAAGG
>JAYUIP010000193.1:0-8764 GCA_043765945.1 Arcicella sp. | reverse complement strand
TTCACGAGCGTTGCCAATTCCGTTTTCTCGGTTAAACAACTCGCTAAAATATCAATTTGTTCGGGTTGAATAAATGGCTCATCTCCTTGAATATTAATCACATAATCATATTTTCTATATAATTTCCCTTGCTTTTTTCGCTCACTTCTTGACACAATTTGAAAGGTTTCAAAACATCTATCCGTACCGCTTGGATGCTTTGTGGAGGTCATAACCACTTCTCCACCGAATGACAAAACGTGATTAAAAATTCGTTCATCATCGGTTGCCACCACTACTTTTGCTAATGAATTTGCTTTCATGGCTTGCTCATAAACCCGCTGAATCATAGATTTCCCTCCAATATCCACGAGTGGTTTAGCTGGAAAACGAGTTGAAGCATAACGGGCTGGTATGACACCTAAGATTTTGTTCACCTTTCTAACTATAATACGGACTGCCTTGTCCGTAGAGTGCTATTTAACTACGGACAAGGCAGTCCGCATTACATCTTACATCATAAAATTCGCTCTAATTTCCTGTTTAATCACCCTCAAAGCCTCATCCGATGGATTAATATTTTTGTCCATAATTACTTCAAAAATGCGTTTTGATAGTTCTAAGGCAGGGGATTCGGGAGCTAAGTTTTTGGCAGATAAGTTAATTAAAGCAACGGTTTCATTCATGGCATTTTTTACGACCGTCCACGTTTCATCGCTCATATACACTTGCTGTGAAAGATTATGAGAATATTCTTCTCTAATTTCTGTAAGCATTAATTGTTGAAAGGAAACAACATTTGGCGTTTGCCCATTTAAGCGAATAAGCAAATTATTCGGTGAAATTCTTTCCAGAAATAAAGCCATACGTTCATAAGCCTGTAAGCGAATTGGTAAAAGTGTTTTGGTCGTTTCAGCTTTGATAGCTAATTCTTTTTCAACAACATCTTTTTTAATAAATGAACTGACTGTCAAATACATAGCCCACAAAACTAAGCCTGCGGGAAGGATTATTTTAACTAAATCGGCAACTAATTCCATTTTACAAGGGTTGATTGATTATTGGTTACTGGCTCTGATAACAAATAACCAATACCTATTTTACTTCCCCAAAAATAGTTAATTTTAATCTCGAAATGAACTTAAAAGTACGAACAGCATATTTTTTTATGACGAATACAAAAATAATTCCCATTAATATTACTGATAATGCCAAAGAACAAGTCAATAAAGCCCTGATAATCAAAGGAATACCCGAAAATTATTTTCTTAGAATCGGTTTGCGTGGAGGAGCGTGCAGTGCCACTTATTTCATCGGATTTGATAAAATGGAAGACCTTGACGACCTTTACAAAATCGAAAATCTTAACATCGGATTATTAATAAAACGCCCCCATTTGATGTATCTGATGGGCGTTGAATTGGATTTTGAGGAAGAAGGAAACGGATATACATTCAGCCCCCTAACCCCCAATGGGGGAATTTAATCAAACAGCTTCCCCATCGGGGGTCGGGGGGCTTTTTAACACATGAAAATCGCTGCTATTGACATTGGCTCTAATGCCGCCCGTATGCAAATCTCGAAAGTCTTAGAAAATGATGGACAGATTAGCTTCAAAAAAGTTGAATACGTTCGTTTTGCTCTGCGTTTGGGGCATGATGTGTTTAATGACGGAGAAATCAGCCCTGAATCTGAGGTTAGAATTTTTAAGTTGTTGAATGCCTATAAGCTCTTGATGGATTTGCACGAAGTGAAGGATTATCTCATTTGTGCCACTTCGGCGATGCGTGAGGCGGGAAATTCTGATGCAGTTGTTACCCGAATTCATAAGATTTTGGACATGAAAATCCATATTATTGAAGGTACAAAAGAGGCAGAATTAATCAACGATGTGGTTGTTCAAGCGTTAGACAATGCCAATTATTTGCACATTGATGTTGGCGGAGGTTCAACGGAGCTAAATATTTACTCCCAAAGAAAGAAAATCGCTTCTCGTTCATTCAAAATTGGCTCGGTTAGAACGTTGGAAAATAAGGAAAAGGAAGGTGATTGGGATAAAATGAAGAAGTGGGTTGCCAGTAATATTGATGTAAAAACTGCCGATATAACTGCCGTTGGAACGGGTGGAAATATCAATAAATTATTCAATATTTCACCAAATCACGAAGGAGAAACTTCCATGACTTTTGAGGAATTAAGTCGCTTGAAAGAATACGTTGGCTCTTTTACCTACGAAGAACGCATAAATAAACTTAGGTTAAATGCCGACCGTGCCGATGTGATTCTGCCAGCCGCTCAGATATATTTATCAGCCATGAAGTGGTCGGGAGCGAAGAACATTATTGTACCAGATTTGGGATTGAAGGACGGAATTATTAAAATGGTTTATGAGAAAATTCAACATCGCAAAAAAGTTTAAAACATCAAACCATTGAAAAAGATACCAACTCAAATTATTGATTTGGTATCTTTTTGTTTCAATCCAAACATAATTGAAAATCAAAACGTTATGTAGTTCTAAATCTTACAAAATATTATGTTTCACGAAATAATCAGGCACACTCGCAAAATCAAGGATCAATTGGAAGAAAAAAAACAATCATCATCTGAACGATGGAAAGAAATCATCACCGAATTATTAATCATCGTTTTTGCGGTATCATTAACCACTTGGTTTCATGATTTAAACGAACACAGAAGTCAACAAAAAGAGGTCAAAGAGTTCTTGATTGACTTGAAAGATGATTTGAATAAAGATGTAAAAGGCTTGGAGAATCAGAGAGTAGAAATTTTTCAATTAATAGATAGATTCAAATTTGCCAGAAATCTTGACAACAAACGTGTCGATAGTCTTGATAAATCTAATTCAAATTACCAACCTCTTACTGATTTCAGACTGTTTTTCGGAGAGGAAAATAAAGGAAATTACGAAAGTTTTGAATCAAGCGGAAAGACGGTTTTCATTGAAAACAAGAAGTTGAAAAAACTAATTCTTTCTTATTACAATCATCACATCCCTGCGGCTGAAAAAACTGGGGAGACATTTGCGATTGGATTTGCGAAAGTCAGCGATTTTATTACTAAAAACATCGTCGTTAAGAAAAATAAGAATGCTGTTTTCTTAGATTCTGATTTCCAAACAGATTTGGAAATCAATATGATTCATGCCAAAGAAAATATCAAAATTGGAGAGGTAGGCATCAAGAAAATACAGGAGATTATCAGTGAAATTGATAAAGAATTAACGAAATAAACCAGGGAAATTACTTCACAAACTAAGAAATAATTCTCATTTGTTCAGCAAAATATATCTGAGAAGTTACTCGCATATATTTTGCTAAATTACAACAATGAGACTACTTTTTCTTACTTTCTCCATTATCAATCTTAGTGCCCAGAAAGTTGACAATACTAACTTCTCCATGGCTTTCTCCTCCACCTTTGTATTCATTTTTACTCATGTTTTTAAATTGAATGTAGGTGGCTGTTCCAAAGGAGATGAATGAAACGACCACTGCAAACGTTAATACAAGCAGTTCTAAGTTTTCCATATTAATTTTTTAGTTTCGTGTTGACATAAATTAGCATTGCTAATATTGTGGGAGGCCAAAGACCAATAAAAATTGCTCTATCTGCATCTTTTAAAAATACAAACGTATATTCTGAAACAAATATCAAGACAATGACAAGCACTAAAATAACTATTTCTGATATTTTAAATTTATGAAACATATTTTTTATGTTAATTGATTATTTATTTATTCACTGAGTATCTTATTTATAACTACTACTTTGATGAAATGTTCAAAGCAAATAGTTTAATTTCGTTATAATTGTGCTTTGTTGAAGGGAAAAGTAAACATAAGTGATTTTTGAGTAGTTTACAGTAAAACATATAAAAAATCTGAATAATACTAACCGCAGAAATGGAAAAAATCTTACAAAGTTGGATTGCAGTTTATGATAGATGCGAAGATAAGTGGCATTCAATTCAGGCTTCAAAAATTACGAGTAATTTGGTCGTCTTATTTTTTTTAATTGGTACAACAGTTACCTTACTGTCTCATTATCAAGTAATTGAGTATAAAGTGGGAAAATTTTTTGCTATTGAATTAGCTTTCAGTATTCTACTAATTAGCGAAATATTGGGTTTAGTTTTTATCCTCACACACTCTGTGGCAGATTCAGTGGGTAAACAATTTGAAATTATTTCATTAATTTTATTAAGGGATGCTTTCAAGGAAATGGGGCATCTTCCCCTTGATGTTAGATGGAGTACGGAAACGCTGTTAGAACTTTTGCCTTTACTTACTGACGCTCTCGGTGCGGTTTTTATATTTTTAATAATTGGTTTGTTTTACAAAGCCCAAAAACACGTAAGAATTACAAATAGTCCGCAAGAACAACTAAGATTTATTATGTTAAAAAAGTCAGTCGCAAATGTTCTATTGATGGTTTTCATCTCTATTTGCATCTATGATTTTATTAACTTTTTTCTTACAAACCATTATCAAAATGACTTTAATGTGTACTATACCATTCTAATTTTCACGGATATTCTGATACTTATTATTTCTTTGCGATACAGTAATTTGTATGTTCATCTGTTCAGATATTCTTCTTTTGCTTTGGCAACTGTTATTATTAGGCTCTCACTTTCTGCTCCAAAATATTATAATGTGCTTTTGAGCGTTTCTGCGGGGCTTTTTGTTTTAATGGTGACTAACATTTATAATATGCTTAACAAAAATGAGATTATAAAATAGTGAGTTTCCCCAATTTTAATTTCTAACTATTCAAAGTTGATTTTGAATAATTCCTTGAAATTTAAAATATTTTAAAACTCCAACTCTTTAACTTCTTTATCACCCATTAATTTTTTAATTAACTTGTTGTGTTTTGCCACTCTCCCTCTAACAGACCACGTTCCAACAATTCGGTCGGGTGTAATTAATTGCTTTTCACTTTTTACAGATAAATTGCATTGTTCAAAAATTGTCTCAATTCTTTTGTATGCTTCTGGTGAATATGTAATGACAATTTTATAGTTGCGGGTTAAACCGTATTTACCCATCAATACTTCCAATTTTACAAAAATTCCTAAAACAACATACACCGTTATGGTTCCCATGAAAGATAATAAAATGTGACCATCACCAATAGCCATTCCTAAGGCGGCAGTAACCCAGATAATCGTTGCTGTTGTAAGACCTTTCACTCGGTCTTCCATTTTATAGATTATTCCAGCTCCCAAGAAACCTATACCAGTAACTATATTTGCGGCAATACGGTCAGGAGAAGTTGAAACGCCCATTTTTTCTGAAAGAATGGTGAAAATTGTGCTCCCTACTGAGATTAATGCAAAAGTTCGTAAGCCTGCTGATTTACCTCTATATTCTCGTTCAAGACCAATTAAAGTTCCTACGATGGTGGAAGATAGGATTTTTACAAAGTCGTCGTTATTGAAAATGTGTTGAAATATGATTTGTAAGTCGTTCATATTGGTATGATAATTAAAAAAAATGAGTGGTTGAAATAAATTTATTCCAACCACTCATTCATAAATTTGTTTTGAATTATATTTTGTCTGTTGCCATCACCATTACTAATTGCAAGCGAGCTACAATGTCATAAACTTTGGTTAAATCTTGAACGGTTCTGTCTTGAGCAATTCTCAAAATAACGGTCTCAGAGCCTTTTTTCTTTGCTTGGTCGGCTAAATAGACTTCCAATTCCTCAAATGGAACCAGTACGTCATCCACAAAATATTGGTTTTCAGCATTAACCGTCACTCTGATATTTTCCTTCGTGGCAGTTTGTTGAGCTGAGGAAGATTCTGGTAAAAGCAATTTAATGGCATCTGGACTTGCTAATGTCGAAATCATGAGGAAAAACATTAGGAGGAAAAACAAAATGTCAGCTAAAGCTCCCGTTTCTACTTCCGATTGTTCTCGTGTTCTTTTTCTTATGTTCATATTTTTAGGTAGTAGTTATGAGGTATGAAGTATGAGGTATAAAGTATGGAATTATCGGTAGTTTTTCTACCTACAACCTCATATCTACTACCTCATACCTACTACCTCATACCTCCATTATTTCGTTGCTGGTTTATGTAAAATATCCAAGAAATCAATCGCTGTTATTTCCATTTTATTCACCGCACGGTCAATCATAGTTGTTAGGATGGTATAAAAGAAATAAGCAATAATACCAACCATCAAACCAGTTGCCGACGTGACCATTTTTTCATAAATACCGCTTGCAATGGTGCTAATATCAATTTTATTAGCTGATGCAATGTTGTGGAACGTCCGAATCATACCCGAAACCGTACCCAAGAAACCAAACATCGGGGCAATTTTGGCGATGGCAGAAAGAATACCTAAATTCTTTTCCATATTATAAATCTCAACCCGAGCCGTATTTTCAATGGCATTTTCAATATCACGAATTGGTGAACCCAAACGATTCAAACCTCTTTCTAATAATTTAGCGATTGGATACTGTGAATTTTTGCAATAATTAATGGCACCCTGAACATTTCCACCTACAAGCATTTCACGAATCGAATACAAAAAGGTATTGTCCATTCTGGCAGTCTTGCGGATGTATAAATAGCGTTCAATAAACAAAAAAATGGCAATAAATAACAAAATGAAAATGGGAATCATCACCCAGCCGCCTTTTTCAATAAGGCTTAAAATGTTCATTTCGTCGTTATTTTTTGTCATACCGTTTGTGGCGGTGGCAACGGAATCAGCAGTAATTACGGTACTTTGGAGGAGAATACTTAGAAGATTCTGCATAGTTTTTCTATGGGTTATTAAGACCTTTTTGAGTTACGTTTTGGTCTTTTAAAACAAATTTGAGGATTAATTTTATGACCAATTTAACGATTTATTTTGAATTTTATGATACTGACTTAGTTATTAGTAATTAGTCATTAGTCAAAAATATCATAAGTATTTGTATTTCAGAAACTTACGAATATTTTTTTCAATTATTTTTGTAATCATGGTCTAAATTTTATAATTGCTAAAACTCTTTTCAGAAAGGTTTGTTAAATTTACAAAGTAATAAAACAAAATATGGTAATCATCATTGGTGCAGGAATTGCAGGTTTGACTTGTGCAAAATATTTGAAAGATAGAGGAATTCAGTCTTTAATTTTGGAGGCATCTGATAGTATTGGAGGACGAGTAAGAACGGACGTGTATGAAGGCTATTTATTGGACAGAGGTTTTCAAATTTTATTAACTGCCTATCCAGAAACTCAACGATTATTGAATTATGATTCCCTTGATTTAAAGGCATTTAAGTCGGGTGCGGTCATTAGAGACAATCAAAATAATGATTTCTCGATTATGGCAAATCCATTCAAAGAACCCACAAAAATATGGTCTTCACTAACTTCTAACATCGGAACATTAGCCGATAAAGTACGAGTTTTGCGATTAATTTTGGATAATTACAACGTGCAGGAAGAGGTTTTTGAAAACCAAGGAATCCCAACCATTGAATATCTCAGAAAATATGGATTCTCAGAAAAAATGATTCAACAATTTTTTAAGCCTTTTTTTGGCGGCGTTTTCTTGGAAAATGAACTATCAACTTCGTCTAATTTTTTTAAATATGTTTTTGGTAAATTTTATGAAGGTGATGCCGTTATTCCTGCCAAAGGAATTGAACAAATTGCTAAACAGATTGAAAAAATGCTTTACATTGGAACCATAAAGTTAAACACAAAAGTGGTCAAAATTGACGGTAACAGGGTTTATTTGGAAAATGGCGATAAGTTATATGGTGAAAAAGTAATCTTGGCAACGGATGGTTTTCATGCAGATAAACTATTAGAAAAAAATACGAATAAAAAATTTAATTCTACTACTTGTACTTATTTCTCAGCCGACCACTCTCCTATGAAAGAAAAGATGTTGGTGCTTAATCCAAATCGTGCTTCGCTGATTCATAATATGTGCGTTCCGAGTGATGTTGCCCCTTTTTATGCTCCTGTTGGTAAAACGTTAATTTCCGTTTCAACGCAAGGATTTAAACCTGAAAATGAAGTTGAATCAGCGAAAAATATTAAAAAAGAATTAATCACTTGGTATGGAAAAGAGGTGGCAGATTGGCAACATCTAAAAACTTATTATATTCCCCAAGCATTGCCAAATTTTAATAATAACCAATCAGGTAAGAACCTCAAAATAAATGATATACTTTATCAATGCGGGGATACAAGTGCCTATCCGTCCTTGAATGCAGCCATGTCAACAGGCAGAAAAGTAGCGGAAATGATTTAATATTAAACACACTTGATTTTATAATCACTCAACAATAATTTGCCGAACTGAACGTAATAAAAAATCCCCACAAAGATGAAACCCGAGGGTTAAAACGATGTGAGGATTTATGAGAAGCTATTGAAACAACGGATATTTAACCCTTAATATTTCAAACAATTTCAAAATTTTTATTTACCAGCAACCAAATTAATGTTTAAATTAAAAACATCATCAATTGCCTTGTCACCAATCGAATCAAAGAATTTCTTAGAACCATATTTTACCCCGAAATCGGTTCTATCAACTGGAATAGAGGCAGTTGCAATTGCCTTTCCTCCAACCATTGAAACCTTTGCAGGAAAAGTTACAGATTTGGTAACTCCGTGCAGCGTCAAATCTCCTGTGATATTTGCACCTTCAACCTTGGTGATTTTGAACGTTGAGGTTGGATATTTTTCCACTTCAAAAAAATCGCCAGTCGTGATATGACCGATAAATTT
>JAYUIP010000192.1:0-3156 GCA_043765945.1 Arcicella sp. | reverse complement strand
TCAACATCTTTCACCAACATACCCGATGTTTAAAAAAATACCATTTTTCATAACAAATTTAATGTTAATTGGGTGTTTTATCACTCAGTCTTCCGCCCAAGCCCTTATACTCTCGGGAACAATTCAGGATTATCATACTCAAAAACCCGTTTCTTTTGCAACTGTCTCGGTCAAGAAATTGGTTAAACGGGTCATCAATGGTGATTACACCAATGTCAGGCTTGATTTCAAAGATTTTATTGCGGATAGCCTCGGCAAATTTTCGCAGACTTTACCCTCTGGTGAGTATATAGTGGAAGCTACGGCAATAGGATATACCAACAAGTCTAAATACGTCAATATGAAAAAAGAGACCGAACTTATTCTCGAACTTTCAGAGAAAAATAATCAGTTGGACGAAGTTGAGGTGAAAGCTAAAAAAGCCGAAGACAATATCAGAAGTACCGAGTCAGGGATTATCAAATTGAATATCCAGAACCTCAAAAAACTGCCCATCGTATTCGGAGAGGGCGATATTATTAAAGCTCTCACGCTTCAACCAGGCGTAACAACTGTGGGCGAAGGAGCGGGAGGCTTCAACGTGAGAGGTGGGAAAGTGGATCAAAATTTAGTACTTTTAGACGATGCCCCTTTGTTTAATACTTCCCATTTATTAGGATTATTTACCAGTATAAATGCCGAAGCCGTCCAAAATGCCACCCTCTATAAAGCTGGAATGCCCGCCATGTACGGAGGACGACTCTCCTCGCTGCTTAATATTACCACCAAAACCTCCACCACCGAATCCAAAAAAGCGGTGGGGATAGGACCAATCAGTAGCAATGTATTATTTCAACAACCTTTTAGTGATAGCAAAGGCTCAATTCTTTTGTCGGGGCGGCTTGCTTATCCTAATCTTGTGTTGGGAGCTTTGCCTAAGCGATTAGAAGGAAGTTCTGCCTTTTTTTATGATGCTAATGTGGCTTTTCAATACCGAGTTTTTAAAAAACACACCATTAAACTAACAGGATATCAGAGCTATGATACCTTTAAATTCCCAGAGGATACTTCTTATTTTTGGGGTTCTACAGCCGCTACGGTGCAATGGAGTGCCTTTTTAAGTGATAAATTTTCTTTTACCGTCAAGGGCATTTTGAGCCATTATACGTATGGCGTAAATGGATTGACGACTGGGTTAGAATATCAACTAAAATCTGTTAACCGACATCATGAAGTGAAAGCTGATTTTCTTTACCAACTCAAAAATCATAAATTTGAAACGGGTGGCGGTATCGTTTTTTACCGTTTTTCTCCTGGAAGTATTGCTCCTTCCAATGCCAATTCTTCGGCAATTTCCAAGAGTCTTGCAGACGAATTAGGGCAAGAATCGTCTGTGTATTTGAGCGATGAATGGAAGATTGGTAAACGAGTTTCGTTGCAAGCGGGTTTGCGTTTTGCCCAATTTACGAACACCAGCGAAGGCAGTATTTTTCGATATAAAGAAAACCAACCCCGTGATGTAACAAATATTACGGACACCTTAAAGTTTACCAAAGGAGAAACTTCTGCGAGCTATAATGGCTTTGAACCACGAATATCATTAAAAGTTGAACTGTCTGATAATCAGTCTATTAAGGGTGGGTATAATCGTACAAGACAATATATTTCCCTAATTTCAAACACAACTGCAATCTCTCCGATTGATTACTGGAAATTGAGTAGCCGTTATATTCAACCACAAACTGCCGATCAATTTTCGTTAGGATATTTCAGAAATTTTAAAGACAATACTTTTGAATTTTACGTAGAAGGTTTTTATAAAAAAATGACCCAGTTGGTGGAATACAAAGATGGAGCTTCGTTGTTGCTCAATAATCACCTTGAAACAGAATTACTTTCAGCGAATGGCAGGGCTTATGGCGTGGAAGTGAGCTTTCAGAAAAATAAAGGACGCTTTACGGGAGGAATTAGTTACACCTGGTCGAGGTCTTTGGTGACAGTAGTTTCACCGTATGCTTCTGAACAAGTTAATCAAGGGAAAGAATATCCTTCTTTGTATGATAAACCTCAAAATATCAACCTCTTAGGACAATTTTATATTGGTGAAGGTTGGACGTTTTCAAGCACTTTTACTTACCAAACAGGCAGACCTATTACTTATCCAGATGGACAATACAGCTATAATGGAAGCCTAATTTTTAATTACTCTCAACGCAATGCTGACCGCTTACCCGATTTCCACCGTTGGGATATATCTCTTTCAAGAGATAGCCGTAGAAATAAAACCCAGAAGAAATATAATATCGTGAATATTTCGCTTTATAATTTATACGCCCAAAAGAACCCTTATTCTATATTTTTTAAGCAATTTTTGGAGTCGGGACAAGCCTATCGTTTGTCGGTTTTAGGGACAATTGTACCTTCAATTACGGTGACTAAATATTGGTAGTGGGGTGAGTTGGTACAGATTAATAATTAAGTACAGCTCTAATGAATAGTTTTTACAACAAATGAATTTAATTTTCAGATGAAAAATACCATAAAAATAATAGTTTTGGGGTCAATGGCTTGTTTTTTAACGTCTTGTCTTGATAAAATAGATGTACCATTACGCCAAGAAACCCAAAAAATGGTGGTTGAAGGATTGATTACGAACGACCCTCAATTTGTCTCATTAAAAATCTCACAGACTACCTCATTTGGCACTTCAAATAGTACTGAACCTTTGAAAGGGGCTTACGTAGAAGTGCGAAGTTCTACATCGGAAGTTACGATTTTTCGCCCATCGCCCGATGATTTAGGTTTTTATAGACCCAATAATCGACAATGGGCGGGTAAGGAAGGAGTTTCGTACAGTATTTTTGTCATTTTGCCAGATGGACGTACTTTTCAGTCTGTTGCCCAAAAGATGCCAGCAGCGGTGGCAGTAACAAACCTCGATGCCACTTTTCAAGAAGGTGCAAGTCCAGGATTTAAGACTTCGGCGAGTTTTAAAGACCCTGTTGAAACGGAAAATTATTATCGTTGGACGGCTTCGGGTTTTCACATTAGATTGTCAACGGGCGTTGCTGTGGGGTTTGGAGGTGGTCGTTGTTGTAATAGATGTTGGGTATTGAAACGAGAAAATTCCATCAACCTCTTTTCTGACCTTTTGGTCAATGGAAATTCGGTTAAAAA
>JAYUIP010000191.1:0-8774 GCA_043765945.1 Arcicella sp. | reverse complement strand
AATGAATGAATTAGTGAATGAATGGCATCCAGTTACTCAAATTTTTATTATCACTTCGGATAATATTGACTTTTTATCCTTCTACTCTATAACGAAGTGTCGAATGAGCTACGCCGAAGTTTTTAGGAATGTTGATTTCTGGATAAACTTCGTTTAATCCAATTTTGATAATGGCTAAATGGTGAATGGTGTGTTCAATTAAATACGTTAATTCACGAAAAAGACTACTTGGAATATCCATCGCTTCATCTCCACCGAATTTACTTTTTAAGATTAAATTACGGTCAGATTTTAACGAATTCAGCTGATTTTTTACATTTCTCAATGTTTCAATCGTAAAATCTTTATCAATCTCAATCAAGAGATTTCTCTCACGGGCATCATAATCAACAACTCCATTTTCATTGCTTTTTAAAGCACACAAATAAAACTCTGTGATATGTCTGACGTGCTGCCCGACTGTGCTATAATGCAAAGGTTGAAGGGCATTTTTATAAACCGTTGATTCTATATCATTCAGTAAATCAATGAGTTGATCTATAATTTCTATGTTGATTTGTTGAAGCATTTCTGTATTATTATTCGTGTTAAGAGATTTCTGTCAATGGTTTTATTCTTTCACTACATTAACGGTAATTGTAAAAGTCACATTATCGCCCATCCCAAAAGTGCCTCCACCGACTTTCCAATCACGACGATTAATGACGGTACTTCCTTGAAAAGTAGCTTTATCACCTTCCTGTTTGAAAATAAAAGGAATCTTTACATTCTTGGTAGTTTCTTTCATCGTTAAATCAAAATATCCCACATAATTATTCCCCTCCTTTTCAATCCTGGTGGTTTTCATTTTTACTTTTGGATATTTAGCCACGTTGAAAAACTCCTCTTTTTCTCGTATGTGTCTGTTTCTGAGGTTATTATCAGTATCAACACTACTGGCATCAACCGTTCCTGTTAAACTTGAATTAGCTAAATCGTTGGCATCAAATTTTAAGATTCCAGAGAATCCTTTGAAATTTCCATTCACCGCCGTTCCAAGCATTTTCATTTTGAAATTAACTCCTGCGGTTACGGGCTTCCAATTTTGTGCAAAAATATTGTTCCACAGACTTACGCAAAAGATTAAGATTAAGATTTTTTTCATTTTCTTGGTTGTTAATAATGGTATTAATTTTAGGTTTCGGGTAAGACAACTGCCTCTTACCCAAACCTCCCTATTTATTGATGAAGTGAACATTAAAATTTATAGGAAACCGCCACGATTGGCATAGTGCTTTTGAGCCTCCAAGTATCATTCAATCTACCATTGATTTCTACTTTCTTTTCAGTGGTTAATTCCACAAATTGATAGCTTACGCCCGCTCTGATTCCAATTTTATTGGTTACCCAATAACGAGCGTAAACCTCTGAATTTAAACTCCCTATGTCTGAATCAGATACTAATAAAAAGTTGAAAGTTTCTGGATTTGAAGGTGATGAAGTCGAACCGTCTTGGAATTTACGTTTGTTTCTTTTTGAAATTAAATCACCTGTAACGGTTCCTCCCCAGGTCTTTCCCGTTGCATCAATATTAACGCCAATTTCTAATTTATTTGAAAGAGCATACTGCAAAATTATGCCAATATTTAGGGCATTTGTTTGAAAAGAATTAACCCTAAATGTATCAATATTTGCAACGATATCATCAGCCATGAGTGCAGCAAAACTTGATTTTCCCGAAGTAAATCTTGCTGGGGCGGTTCTAAAATCTGCCTTTTCACCAAAATATGAAGTTGCTCTGATCACATACCCAATTTTGAAACGATTGGACTTTCCTAAACCCCACGATTGTGTAAAAGACAAGGCAGGAGAAAAACCACCTCCGCCACTGCCTACTGCTAAATCAAAAGTTTTATAGGTTTTATCAAGCCCTTGGGCTGAAAGGTTAAAAGTTATAACACTTAAAAATAAGTAAAGAATGACTTTTTTCATGAGTATAATCTGTTGATTTTTAGACTGTTAATTGATAATATTCATGGTATGACTGATAATACTATTATAGTCAATAATTGTTGAGATTAGTCATGCCATGAGTCTTTTACGCTACTCTAATTTTGCACTACCAAAAAGCACTGAAAATTGTTTACACCAAATCAGCACATATTTTTGCTTAGTAAAGTCTGCTTCAACTGGAACATCAAGCACAAATGTTCCCGTTTTGTCCAATTTTACAACGGAAATAAACCCTTTGGCAGCTTTATCTTCCGCTAAATAAACATATAAATCTGGACCTGCATCAATCTTTAGGTTCTCGAAAGAAAGGTATTTCTTTTTAGCATCCGTTTTATCGGCTACAACTTTAATAGTTCCAGAAGCTGCGTGACCACTACCATTAGAAAATGTTCCTAACGATACGGGTGTACCTGTTTCAACGGCAGTTTTAGGCTTTTCAACCACGGGAGTAAGCACTTCATCTTTCGAACACGACCACGTGAACAAAGAAATTGAGAGGATAAATAAGATTTTTTTCATGGTATTATTTAATTATTTACATAACAAAATTGAGAAGATTCTGTGAAATACTTTGTCGGATACATGACGTTTACAAGAAATTGTGGTTGGAAGTTCAATTTACGACATTTTAATGAAACCTATATTTTACTGAATGCTAATTTTCAGTATTTCATTTTAAAGCCTTATTATGACTTTAAGACGATTTTAAATATTTAAACGTCTTTTATTTTAATAAAATTTAATAAAAAGACTAAAATCACGTATTTTTGATGAATACTTGCAAAAACACACTTATGGACAAATTTCTAACGAATTAACCGCCACCATTTATACCCATCGCCCTATGGCAAAATTATTAATTATTGACGATGAAAAAGCAATTCGTGGAGCGTTGAGAGACATTCTTGAATACGAAGGCTATTCAATTGAAGAAGCCAGTGATGGCGAACAAGGTTTGGAATTAGTGACCAAGAATGACTATGACGTAGTGCTTTGTGATATTCGAATGCCTAAAATAGAGGGCTTAGATTTATTGCAAAGAGCCACTGAAATGGGCAAAGGAGCTCAATTCATCATGATTTCCGCTTTTGGAAACGTGGAAACCGCCGTGGAAGCCACTAAGCGTGGAGCATTCGATTTTATCTCGAAACCACCCGATTTGAACCGACTACTCGTAACTGTTCGCAACGCCTTAGAACGTGGAAAGATGATTGTTGAGACGAAGGTTTTGAAGAAAAGAGTCTATAAACTCAATGAAATTGTTGGAGAATCATCGGGTATTCAGCGAGTGAAAGACACATGCGACCGTGTGGGTCCGACGGAAGCACGGGTACTTATCACAGGACCGAATGGTTCGGGTAAAGAGATGGTAGCCAAGCGTTTACACGAAAGAAGTGGGCGTTCGCATATGCCACTCATTGAAGTAAACTGTGCAGCAATTCCTTCTGAATTGATTGAATCTGAACTTTTTGGACATGAAAAAGGAGCATTCACCTCTGCCATTAAACAACGAATAGGAAAATTTGAACAAGCCGACGGTGGAACTCTTTTCTTAGATGAAATTGGTGATATGGCTCTCTCTGCCCAAGCAAAAGTGTTGAGAGCTTTGCAAGAAGGAAAAATTACGAGAGTGGGTGGTGATAAGGAAATCAAAATTAATGTTAGGGTTTTTGCTGCTACCAATAAAATACTTCAAACTGAAATTGCCGAAGGTCGTTTCAGGGAAGATTTATTTCACCGTCTAAACGTGATTCCAATTCATGTGCCATCATTAGGTCAGCGTCCTGACGATGTGCCTTTATTGGTAGAAAAATTCTTGGGAGATGTGGCAGATGAATACGGTCAGGCATCGAAAGAAGTAGAACCCGATGCAATGAAATATTTACAGGCTCTTCCCTGGACGGGCAATGTGCGTGAATTACGAAACGTAGTTGAACGTCTGGTGATTATGTGTAGTGATGTGATTACACTGGACGATGTAAAGTTGTTTGCAATGCCAATGATTTAGGTTTTTGATGTAGGGGCGAATAGCATTCGTCCCTACATCAAAAAAAAACTCTTGATGATTTAAGAAGCCTTTTTTGCATCTTTCACTTTCTCTTTTTTCTTCTCCTTTACCGACCCTTCTTTTTCTGAACTTTCGGATTTGCTCTTTTCTTTTGGGTTAACTAACATTTCAGATTTTACCAGTTTATCGTTAGGAACATAAAAACCCGTAGCATTCACGATTTTCCATTCACCTTTGATTAATTCCAAAATCCGAATTTCTTTTGAGGATTCTTTTTTGTCTTTTACGGTTTTATTTTGGTCGAAAGTTACCCAAATATAGGTTGGGTTAACTTTTCTGAAATTATAATTTTCTCGCTTGAAAGTTGCTTTGATTGACTTTGGATTTTCTTTAAAATAATTAGTTACAAAAGGAATAATGTTATCCCAACCTTCTTTCTGAAATCCTTCTTCTTTTTCGATTTTTGCCCAATAGGTTTGTGGCGTTTGACGATAAGAATTCGCCCACTTTTCAATATCATGAGCATAGAAAAACTTAGATTCATCAGTAATAACTTTTTTAATAGCATCTTGTTCTTCGAGCGAGGTGATGTTTTGGGCAAATGATTTTGTAATGAATAAAGCAAATAGTAGGAATAAGGCTGGTTTCATTGGTTTTTCGTTTGGATTATGATGTGAAGATAGGAGAAAAAAATGTACTCTCAAAACCGTACATTCCAAACCAAACGATACGCCCAATTATCCTGATTATTTGACAATTCATTTGCCCCCCATCTCCTGAAAACCCCAATTCCAGCCCCAACATAAAACAATTTTAACAACCTTTTTCGGTATAAATTATCCACCATCAAACCCGATTCAAAATAGCCTTTTTCTAAGGTTTTGAAGTCAATTCCTTCGTGAGCATTGTTATTATTACTAAAGTTTCCAAACGCAACTCCTTGAAAAACAGACACATCGGGGCGAAACCATTTAGTTTTTGGTTTTGACAAAAGACTTCCAAAACTGTGAGTTATAAATAGATTTGTGTATTGGTCGGATGTAAATTCGTACAATCCCATGGTATTAAAATGGTTGGCTACCCAAATCAGATTTCCATCATCAGCCTTTCCGCCTCGCCCATTATATAGATAAGGGTATGGCACTTCTCCCCACGTTTTGCCAGCCGTTAAATTCAAGAAAGTTTGTCCAAAATTTGGAGTGTTTAAGGTGTATTCAACTCTTGCATTCAGTTTAGTATAATACGTTTTTCCTTCGGGAAAATATAAAATTCCTTGAGCCAAATGCAAGGCAAAAGTCGGTGAAGGCAAGGTTGTAATAATTGAACCCCGCCCAACTTGCGAAAATTGTTCGCCAAAGGCATAACGAATTCCTACGCCGATTTCTGTGGTATGAAAGTCATCCATCATCGGACTTGCGGGGTCGTGCATAGGATTATGGTATTTGTATTTGTAGGTTGGATTGCGGTATTCGTCTGTAAATGAGACAGATACGGTTGCATATTTCAAAGCCCTAAAATTGAGTTCAGCCTTAATTTGTTGTAAACTATCAGCTTTGGCAATCTGAAAAGTACGGATTAGTTCGTAAGGAATTTGGGGAGAATTCCAGATAAAAAACTGCACGTTACCAGGTTCAGAAATATCAGAACGATACTGCAAATTCAGTCGTATTCTTAATTTTTCACTGAGATTAAATCTGATTCTACCCTCATATTTAAAGGCTTGGTCATTAAATCCGTACCCCAATTTTGCATCCAATCGAATGAATTTTGAAAAGTTCTCATTCGTTAAAACATTAAACGTAGGGCGGATGCCTTCATAAACATTGGCATCGAAAAGATTTTGAATTGATAAATCTAAATGTTTACTCAGCGGAATCATGCCCGAAACAAACCATTCAGAAGCATTCAAAATGGCGTTTTGCTTAAATTTTTTAGCCAATGACATTGATTTATGATAAAGAAAAGTGTTTTTTTCTCGGATAGAAAGCGAATCTGAACGATGGATTTTCCAGAAATTTTCATCTTGATAAACAGCATCAGTTTTGATTTCAAGGGCATTTTCATCAAAATAAGAAGCTAAGATTGGCACGTCAATTTCTATATTTTTGATTGAACTCCTAATGTTGAAACGCAAACTTTGTCCTCCAACTTTAAATTCAGACAAAAACCATTCTGCGGATAAATCGGTGGGAAACCATTTTCCCTCCTCTCCTACTCTTTCATATATTTGCTCTAACTTGAAATGCAACAGAGACTTTTCCGCAGGTTCGGCTTCCACATATTGCAGGGCAAAATCACCCGAATGAATATGCACAACCCCTTTCAATCCTTCAAAATTTGAGCCTTTTTGTGGCGTAAATTCTATGACAAAAGTGCTGTCGTTAGGTTCATTAATTAGCGTATCAATTAAATCAAAATCATAACGATTGGTTGCACCTTTGGCAAGCGGATTTACGTAAATTAATTGCTCGCTAACTTGTCTGCCTTGAAATTGAATAAAGCCACGATAAAACCCAAATTGTTGTAGAAGTGGCGTTAAACTGGTGAACAGCGTACTTTTTGTGCCTGATGTACGAGAAGCGGTAATGATTTCTTTGCTTAAATTAGGGCGAATAAATTGCCGAGTTGCATAACTTTCATTAACAAATAAATCGTTATTTTGAAGAATTTCACCGAGTTTTTTATTCGGATTTAAAGAATCAACGTCCGCCGTTACAATACTTTTATGATAAACTTCATACTTGAAAGATGGGTAATTTTCAGGGTCATTAAAAGGCTTATTTTTAATGGCGGCATTAATAACTCGATGGGCAGGATTTATGAAATGAACCGTTACTTCATTCAGTTGATTTTGTTTTTCTTCCAAATAAATTTCTCTCACTTTTGAGGCTTTCAGAACCTTCGGAAAATAACCTATTGAACTGAAAATCAGCTCCGTATCTTTATTATTTACTGAAATCGAAAAGCTCCCATCTTCTTTTGATATAATTCCTTTTGTAGTATTTTTAATGGAAATAGACACAAAAGGCAATGGCTCTTTGGTGCGAGCATCATACACCTGACCCGTAATTACTTGTGCCTGTAAACTGACTGAAATATGAAAAAGTGTGAAGAGAAGTATAAATTGTTTCATAAAATTGCGACGTAAAATCTGCGAGTTTGCGTACGCAATTTATAGAATCTTGGGGTTTGGAATGTCGGGTGGCTGACAGAAATAATTAATTTGATTTTTCATCAATAAATATCAAACTTTAATATCCAAAAACTCTTCAATACACCCATAAATATACTTCAAATCTTCCTCCGAAATGCAGTAGGGCGGCAACAAATAAATCACATTTCCAAGTGGACGAATTAGAATTCCCTTTTCGATAAAAAACTGATAAGCGATGTCTCTGATATTATTAAAATAAGAAGTTCCTTCGGCAGTCTGAACTTCGATGGCTAAGATTGTTCCTTTGATTCGGGCGTTGTGATCGTTGGATGGAACGGGCGTATGCGATACGCCCCTACTAATACTGCCACCGTTTTCGGTAGGGACGTATCGCATACGCCCAATGAATTCATTATGTAACTGATTGATTTTCAGTATTTTATTATTCGTTTCATCCGTCAATAACAAGTCTAAACTTGCTAATCCTGCCGTGCAAGCCAATGGATTTGCCGTGAAAGAATGACTGTGAAAAAGCGTTTTTTTACGGTCTTCCGAAAGAAAAGCCTCATAGATTTCTTGCGTACACGAGGTCACACCCAAAGCCATTACACCGCCCGTAAGTCCCTTTGAGAGGCATAAAACATCTGGTTTTGTTTCGATATAATCAGTCGCAAAAAGTTTGCCTGTTCGCCCAAAACCCGTCATAATTTCATCGGCAATGGTTAACACTTTATTTTCCTTTGCTAATTGGAGTAATTGTTCCAATATTTCGGATTCGTACATCACCATTCCACCAGCCCCTTGAATCAGTGGCTCAAAAATGAAACAAGCAATTTCATCGGCATTTTGCATGAGATTTTTCATCGTTTCCAATGAATGTTCTTCTTGCCCTTTTATTGGTACTGGTAAATAAATAGTTTCGTACAAAAAGCCTTCAAATGGTGCATTAAAGGCAGATTTTGCTCCAACTGCCATTGTTCCGAAGGTGTCGCCATGATAACCATTTTCGAGAGCAATCACCTTTCTTTTCTTCGTAAATCCTTGATTATGAAAATACTGAATTGCCATTTTTAAAGCCACTTCAACGGCTGTCGAACCGTTATCGGAATAAAAAATTTTTGCTTGATTTTTGGGTAATATTTCCAACAATCTTTCCGCCAATCTCACGGCGGGTTCGTGGGTAAATCCTGCAAAAATTACTTGCTCTAATTTCGTAAATTGTTCCGCTACTCTTTGGGCAATATACGGGTGAGAATGTCCATGCAAATTAACCCACCAAGACGAAATGGCATCAATGTATTTTTTGCCCGAATCATCATACAAATATGCCCCTTCACCCCTCACAATCGGAATAGAAAATGGTGCCGTTTGATGTTGCGTAAAAGGATGCCAAACTACGGCAGCATCACGTTCAGATAAGCTGGATTTTGTGAGGTAGGTTTGGGTGTTTTCTATGGGGTATTCTGTTTGGTCTTTCATATTATTTTGTTGCCACGAAGACACGAAGGCACAAAGTTTTATTTTATTATTTTCTTAGAGACTTAGTGCCTTTGTGGCAAAAATTGTAGCCCATTTTTTAACCACATCTTTATCAATATTATCCTCAAAATTAACCCTACC
>JAYUIP010000190.1:0-3163 GCA_043765945.1 Arcicella sp. | reverse complement strand
GGCAAGGGCTTGCACGATGCCATCGCTACCCCCGCTACAACTCACATTCGTGAAACTTTGAATGGTAGGTGTAATCACGAGGGGTTGCGTAACGGTTTGGCTGGCGGTTATTTTTACGCAGCCCTTGGCATCTTTCACGTAATAGGTATAAGCCTGAGCGGTCAGATTCACAAAGGTATTTGAGGCAACGTAACTCGTGCCATCGCTTGAGTATTGGTAAGGACTCGTACCGCCCGTACCCGCCACTTGAATCTCTCCTGTATTACCCGCAAAACACAAGACGTTCTTCGTAATACTGCCATTCACCACTAAATTGGTGGGTTCGGTAATGATTACGGGTAAGGTCTTTACGCAGTTTTTAGCATCTTTTACCGTGAAAGTGTAAGATCCTTGGTTAAAATTAGCGAAACTTGTGGTGCTTTGAAACGTTGTTCCATCTTTTGAATATTGGTAAGGACTGGTTCCGCCGTTGGCTTGCAGATTAACATTACCATCCGTACCGCCAAAACAACTTACATCCACTTGGTTCAACACCGATGGGACTAATAAAGTCGGCTGGCTTACGCCAATTACGGTGGCTTGCTTGGTACAACCCTTTGAATCTTTAACCCAGTAACGATAATTTTGAGCCGTTAGGTTATCAAAATAAGCGTTGGTTTGGTAGGTGATATTATCGGTAGAATATTGGTAGGGACTCGTTCCCCCAATACTGGTATAAGTGATTTTTCCATCACTGCCCCCAAAACATGAAACGGCATTGGCTACCGTGGGTGTTGGAATTAAATCATTGGGCTGGGTTAAAGTCTGGCTCAACGTCTTTACGCAACCTTTGACATCTTTTACACTAACCGTAAACGTTCCCACCAAAAGCCCCGTCAAATTAGCATTGACTTGGTAAGTGGTTTGGTCGGCGGAGTATTGATAGGGACTCGTACCTCCCAAAGCCGCCATGAGAATTTGCCCATCACTACCCCCGAAACAAGTAATGTTGATGTTAGAAGTAATGCTGGGTATCAATAATGTGGGCTGGGTAACGGTGATCGTTGAAGTCTGCTTCGTACATCCTTTCGCATCTTTGACATAATAGCTGTAAGTGTTGATCACTAAATTCCCGAAGGTATTATTGGTGGTGAAGTTTACATTATCATTCGAGAATTGGTAGGGACTCGTACCGCCCATACCACTGACCACTACGATGCCGTCCGTACCCCCGAAACAAGAGACATTCTGTCCAATGCTACTATTAGGAACTAATAAACTGGGTTGGATAATGGTTACGCTTTTGGGTAGTACGCAACTGTTAGCATCTTTAATGCTCAACGTATAATTACCAGCGGTCAATCCCGTGAAGGACGCATTTGCTCCGTAGTTCGTACCGTCAATCGAATAGGTATAAGGACTCACCCCGCCCGAAGCCGAAGCGTTTAAGTTGGCGGTATTGTCCCCAAAACAATCATTATCTTTTTTGGTCACATTACCCGTTACTGCCGTGGGCTGGCTCAGAGTTACTTGTAAACTATCAATACACCCGATATTCGTTTTTGCATAGACTTTGTAGGTCGATGCCGTGAGTCCCGTAAAAGTTCCACTGCTTCCAAAACTAACCTTTTGATTGAGGGCGTATGAAAAGGGTCCTAAATTATTATTACCAATCATCGTGATGGTTCCTGTGGCGGCGCTGTTACATAAAATATCCGTTTTATTAGTTAAGGTTAAATCCGCTCGATTCTGTTCTTTGATTTCCAAACTGACAACGGACTGACAAGAAAGCGGAGAATCTTTGAACGTTATTGCATATACGTTAGGCGTAAGATTATTAAAAATCGTATTGCTCGAAAAGTTTGTGCCGTCCAAGGCGAGGGTATAATTTCCGTTACCGCCCGTAATGTTCGTGACATTCAAATTACCATTGGGAACGGCACAGGAAATGGGGCTGATGGTGTAAGTTGCTTTTAGCGAATTAGGTAAACTTAAATCAACATTTTGATTGTAGGCACAAAGCCCATCGGCAACTGTAATGATGTAAGAACCATTCCCTACGCCTGTAAAGGTGTTGCTGTTGGTAAATACATTTTGGGTACTCAATCGGTACTGGTAGGGATTATTACCCCCGCCCACGGAATTGATGGTGATAATACCGTCGTTGGTACTACAATTAGTCGGTAAGGTTTTTACCACATTGAAGGTAATTTTACTATTTTTAGGTACAATCGTGACGGGGAAGGGTTTGATACAACCCGTAACATCTTGAACATTAATGCTATAATTGCCCGCAAATAAATCAGTGAATATGCCCGTGGCATTGGACTGTCCCGCAATCGGGTTGAATTTCAAATCCTGACCCGTCATATTGAAGATGAAACTTCCCACACCACCCGAGGCGGCTACCTTGAACGAACCTTTTTGGTAATAATCACAATCTACATCCACTTTTTCGAGTAAACTCACGCTAATATCGCTGGGTTGGTTAATCGTGTTATTACTCAAATTGAATAGACAGTTATTAGCATCTTTGGCATAGACGGTATAAGTTCCCGCTCCCAAACCCGCAAAAACCGTAGAGCTTTGGAAGTTTACATCATTGATAGAATATTGATAAGGAGCGGTTCCGCCCGTTCCCAACACTTCGATTCTACCCGTATTATTGCCAAAACAACTCAAATTTTGATTGGAGACCGAACTTATACTAAAAGCAACGGGCTGTAAAATTTGTACGTTGAACGTTCTCACACAGAGACTTTGGTCTTTTACACTGATGATATAGGTCTGAGCTGTTAAGTTCGTAAAATTGTTGGAAACCTGAAAATTAGTGCCATCTTTGGAATAGGTCAAAGTTCCCGTACCACCGTTTGCCGTAACCGTTAATGAACCATCATTGCCCCCAAAACATTTCACATCACTCTTGGCATTGAGTGAGATGATAATATCGGTAGGCTGGGTTACGGCGGTTGTAGTAGTCGTTTTTACGCAACCATTCGCATCTTTCACCCAGTAACTGTAACTGCCAACCGCTAATCCCGTGAAAGTATTGGTCGTGACGTAGGTCGTGCCGTTGTTGGAATACTGGTAAGGATTCGTACCCCCCGAACCCGTCACTTGTATCGTTCCATTACTGCCCCCAAAACAACTTACCTGTTGAGTGGTACTGGCAGTAGCGACTAAT
>JAYUIP010000189.1:0-3179 GCA_043765945.1 Arcicella sp. | reverse complement strand
TACGCTTCATGATCGTCTTCGTTTTCAACATCGACATATCAGCCATTGAGGCTTTCACTTCCATATCAAAATCACTCGGAGCATTCGATACAAAATTTTGTTTGATAGTGTAAGATTTCACACCATCCCAAAGTTCTTTACCGCCCGCAGCTTTGTAGTGAGCATCAAAGACTTCATCCACCGTCTGGGCAAAAATAGTAACAACCGATAAAGTCATTAACAACATAATCACGCTTACTTTTTTCATAATATTTATTAGTTTAATGTTTAAGATTAACAGAAAATAACGTCAAATCTTGCTTAAATCTTTATTAGTTTCGTTTACTACACCTTTTAATCACTCTAATAGTTACGAAAAGTATCTTCAACAAGTTTTATTGAAGACACTCTTTAACAATTACTTAACAAAATTTGGGAGTAATGGCAAATTATACTGACTAATCTTTAATAACCAATCCTTAATCCCTAACTTTCTCTATCCTGCGAAAAAATCAAAGCCGTATAAGGAGCAATTGAAATAGTGGAATTAAAAAGTAAACCATCATATTCTCCCTGCGTAGCCTCAGAATCCGTGGAAGTAAAATTGCCAAATTCCTTATCGTAACCCTCCCAATCACTATTAAACCGCAATTTCCAAACGCCTTCTTGGGGCATTCCGATTACATAGTCATCGTAAGAATTACTGCAAAAATTAAGCACAATAACCGTGCTATCACCTTTTCCTCCAATATTTGAACGATGAAAAGCAAGAATTTTTCTCTCTTCGTCCACACGAATAATCTCAGTAAGTTGCCCCGTTAATCCTTCTGTATTGTTATTAAAATTGCGACGAAGTTGAATCAAATCACGGTGAAGTTTATTGTAGCCATTAAATTTCTTCAAGCGATTCCAATCAATTGGGTCAGTGTCCGAAAACCATTTATCCTCCAACAATTCCTGCCCTTGAAACAACATCGGAATCCCTGCCGTTGTCAAAGTCAATGCCACACCTAAGGACGCTCTTTTCTTTGAAAACCAGTTATTTACGCTATCAGAAGCAATTTCTTCCGCCACACGAGCCTTTCCATTTGACACCTCATCGTGCGATTCTGTATAAATAACCCGTTTGAAAGCATCATTGCTATATTTATTTAAAACTGCCATGCAAACATTTTCAATCACACGGTCAGAATCATTTTGTGCAATCAAAGCCTCTCGCACAGGATGAACAAAATCCGCATCCCACTGACTCCCAAAACCTAAACCGCCATCATTACCAATGTGGTCAGTAATTGAATCCAAACCGTGTAAATCTTCTGCAATCGTCAATTTCCAAGGATATTTCTCCGCAATTTCACCATTAATCCCACGTAATAAACTGATACCTTCTTGCAAAGTGGTATTAGGATTTTCATCAGAATTAACGTTTCTGATGTAAGGAATCATGTCCATTCGTAATCCATCAACCCTAAATTCTTCCACCCACATCATGGCATTATCACGAATATATTGGCGAACTTCTGGTCTGCCATAATCAGGGCGAGTGTCACCCCAAGGCGTAGTTGCTCGCCAATCATTATAGAAATATATTCCTCCCATGTCATTTTCATTCCAACCATCAAACTGCCAAATATCCATGTCAGTAGGTCCAAAATGATTATAAACTACATCTAAAATAATGGCAATTCCTCTTTCGTGGGCAGCTTTCACCAACGCCTTAAAAGCATCAGCACCACCATAAACAGATTCAATCGAAAACGGATAAGCAGGATTATACCCCCAAGAGAAGTCACCAGAAAATTCAAAAGGAGGCATTACTTCAATGGAATTAATACCTAATTCTTTTAAGTAATCTAATTTTTCAATAACGCCATAAAAATCACCAGGTTTTCCTTCTTCTTTTACATTAAAAGTCCCTGTATGAAGTTCATAAATAACTAAGTTATTCCAATTAGACATTTGAAAATTATCATCACCCCAATCAAAAGCGTTTGCATCATAAATAATCGAATTTCCAATTGAATTAGTCATTGCCTTTGCGTAAGGGTCATTTCGCTGTAATTTCCCCGAAGGCGTATCTAACGAAAATTTATACTCGTCACCAACCTTAGCATTTAAAACATTTCCTCCCCAATATCCATTTTCCTCATGTTTAAGTACATCAACATCATCTTTCCATTCATTAAAAGTCCCCACCAAACTAACAGATTTAGCATTGGGAGCCCAAACCCTAAAGAATACACCATTTTCATGAGCAACTGCACCCATGCCACCAACATTCACCTTTTCGTTCGTAGTAATTTCCATTTTTTTATATTAGATATGTTTATCATCCTAAGAATGCTTACAATAATTAAAATATACGTACCATAATGTACAGAAAATATCAAGATAGAATTAATTAGCAAAAAACTCATGAAATAACTTACGTTAATTTATTCATTATCAATGAGTTATGAATTAAGTCATGCCATAATTAATCTTGCCTAAATACTAATTGTATAAGAACATTCAACTCTTATATCCAAAATTAAGTGGGGAATATTTTCTACAATAAAATTCAAAATGTTATCTTCCAGTAAGTATTTAAAATAATAAATTACACACAAACATTTTTATCAAAGGCATTTGACATTCGTAGATTGTAAGTAATCATCAAGAATGTGCTAAATTTAACACAGAATACTTAATAGTCACTACAATGATTACCGTAAACACAATCATGATGTAGATACACTGTAATAATGTAGATATGCTGTCACAAAGATATGCTGTCAAATACCCTCATGATTCATATAAAATGCGGGATAAGATTCAACCATTTTGTCATTCAAGTCATCGTTATTTGTTGTCATCCTAACGCAGGCGGGGACTGTCAATAATTTCTGAGGAATCAAATGTTTTCCCCCCTATCAAATCATACTTGCATTCAACATTTCAAATCTCGCTGAACAGTTTCAAGAATTGCATTATTTTCATATTAAATTGTTCACATTATGTTTATGGTAAGGTAGTATTTATATTTTACGGATGTTGTATAATTTTTTTTTGGTTGTTAAGGGGTATATTAATCAAGGGTTTACGGGAAATTTTCAAAAAAGTTTCATTTTTTTTTCGATTAGAGTTTGGTGGATTGGAATAAAAGTTGCAATTTTGCACTCCCAAACAACGGAAGAGGGTTTGCGGGAATAGAGAAAGCA
>JAYUIP010000188.1:0-8844 GCA_043765945.1 Arcicella sp. | reverse complement strand
TTAAGATACTTATATTAAATTCAAACAACAATAAACCAAGAATATTTCCAACATTACAAACAAATAAAACAATGAAAACAACAATCATTTCAATCTTTTGCTTTTTAGCAATTGCTCAGTTTTCTGTTGCACAGTCAAACGACAAAAAAGACCGCAACAAAGCACTTTACCATGAATTAACGCAATTAGCCAACGATGGTAAAATAGCTGAAAGTTCCAAATATTATGCAGAATCGCATGAAATCAAAGGCATTGGCAAAGGACCAAAAGCCGTTGAAACTTATGCTTTGGGTTTCAGAAAATCCTTCCCTGATTTGAACGTCAAAATCATCGAATTTATAGCCGAAGGTGATTTAGTGATGGCTCGTTGTGAGGCAACTGGAACGCAAAAAGGGGAGATGAACGGAATCCCCGCTACGGGAAAATATGGCAAAATAGCTCATTGGACTATCAATCGTTTCAACGAAGAAGGAAAAATAATTGAAAGTTTGAATCTCAATGATACCATGTCAATGATGCAGCAATTAGGTATTTTAAAATAAATTTCAGCCCCCGTTAGATTCGTCTTTAAGAATGGCATAAATATCTATTGATGTTTTTTAGAAAATAACGACTAAATTATTAATCCGCCATTTTATTTTTTCAAACCAATAATTAATCAAAAAATGAAAACAAACACATTTATCCTCATCGTCATGGTGTACAGCACAATCTTGGCTTTACCCGCTATCTTTTTACCTGATTATTCCTTAGCGTATTTTGGAATTTCCCCAAGCGTTCCCGAAGAACATTCCTTGGTAAATTTCATTGGAGGTTATCAACTATTTGCCCCTTATCTTGGCTATGTGGCTTATCGTTCAACTGACCGAGAAACCCGCCGAGGATGGTTATTGGCCACTGCCTTCATTACGCTGTTTGCCATCTGCGTTCAGCAAATTGATTTAAACTTTCGTGGAATAAAAGCCTATTCTACTATTTATTTAGATGAAGCCATTTGGTTGGCTATTGCCATTGGAGCTTTTTATTTTAGGGGAAAAGAATAATCAAAATAAAAAAGACCACAGATTGCATAGATTTTAAAGAATATTAATCTTAAAAAGCATACAGTCTGCGATCTTAAATTATATAACTATCTAAAAATCAATTCATTGGAATCTCCATCAACAATAATTCCACGCCATCTTTGGTTTTGAAATTTACTTCCGAAAGATTTTCCAAACCTAAACCGTCTCTAAATTCCAAGTTTTCTCCGCTCGTTTCCACTTCACCGTTCACGACCAAAATATATAATCCGTTGCCTTCAAGTTTCAATTCGTAGTTAAATTCTTGACCCGCTCCAAATTTTCCCATACTGAAAAACGCATCTTGATGAATGCCCAAAGTGTCTGGAATATTGGCTCCAATTGGCGTAACTAATAACTGAAAATTATTGTGCTGTGCCGTCAAATCAAATTTCATTTGTCCGTATTGTGGCTCAACATTGTTTTTGTTTGGAAACAACCAAACTTGAAATAATTTCAATAATTCTTCTTTTGAATGATTGAATTCCGAGTGATAAACCCCCGTTCCTGCCGACATCACCTGCACCTCACCTTTGGTAATGATACCGTGATTTCCTTGATTATCACGGTGTTCAACCACTCCCTCCAACGGAATTGTAATGATTTCCATATTGTCGTGGGGGTGCATCCCGAAACCCTTCCCTCCCGCAATTTGGTCATCGTTCAATACTCGTAAAACCCCAAAATTCATTCTCTTGGGGTCATGATAACCCGCAAATGAGAATGTCAAGCGGGTTTTTAACCACCCGTGGTCAGCCTGTCCACGACTATCTGCTTTGTGCAACGTTTTTTTAAGGGCTATTCCTGTTATCGTTTCCATAGTATTATTTTTAATTTAATAATTAATGTATATACATTTAATGTTATAACATTTATAAATGGGAATAGTTTCAAATTTTTATAAAAAATTAAACCAAAACTACTGAGAAGTTTAACACAAAAAGAGTCGCAAAATTTAATAAACAAGTGTCGGCATAATAAACTTGGTTGTAAATTATTGTAAATGAAACCTTTAATCTTCTTTCTAAATGACTACCAACTGCCATCTAATTACTGCATACTTTTTTGGTAACAATTTGTTAACATAACGATAACTTAATAATAATCTTTTAATAACATTGAGGTCATACTGCCAACTTAATTTTGCACCATCAAAAAACCAATATGATAATGCAAAAATTAATCAGTACAATTTTATTCCTAATCGCTTCAATTTCATTCACCTTCGCTCAGGAAGGAACCATTCGAGGAACCATTAAAGATACCAAAACAAAAGAAGATTTGGTTGGTGCAACAATCTTCATCGAAGGACTTAATAAGGGAACGGCTGCCGACATTAACGGCTTCTTTTCAATCAGCCGTATTCCCGCAGGAAATTATAAATTAAAAGTTTCTTTTGTAGGTTATAAAATCAAATTTATTGAAAATGTAAAAGTGCTTGCCGACCAAGTAACGGAAATCAACACTTTTGTGGAAGAAGAAGGAGCAACTTTAAATGAAGTAAAAGTAATTGGTCAAAAATTAACTAATACTGAAGTTTCCGTTATTTCGGAAATAAAGGCGGCACAACAAATTGTGAGTGGTATTTCTGCCGCTCAAATTGGCAAAACCCTTGATAGAAGTGCCGCAGAGGTGGTTAAACGTGTTCCAGGGGTAACGATTTTCAATGATAAATTTATCAATATTCGTGGATTGAACGAGCGTTATAACACAGTTTTATTGAACAATGCTTTTGCTCCAAGTATGGAAGCTGATGTGCGTTCTTTCTCTTTCGATGTGATTCCATCGGCTCAAATTGACCGTATTTTGGTTTTCAAATCTCCTGCCGCTGAATTGCCTGGTGAGTTTGCGGGTGGCGTTGTTAAAATATTTACGAAAAGTATTCCTGATTATAACTATTTCACGATTGATGTCAATTTAGCCTCACGTGAAGGAACAACGGGTCAAGAATTTTTTAGTCCTCAAACGGGTAAAAATTACTTATTAGGTTTTAATAATGGTTTTGCTGATTTACCTAAAAATTTCCCCTCAACAACTTTACTGAAACAATACGCTTCTTCAAATCCTGTGGCTCAGGCTCAATCAGGGCAATTATTAAGAAATACTTGGACTCCAACGGCTTCAACAGCAATGCCAGATTTTCGTTTGGCTTTGCAAGGGGCATATAAATTAATTGACCGAGATGAATTGAAATTAGCAAACGTAACGGCAATCAATTATGCCAAAGTTCGCTCAATTTTTGATATGGTTAGAAATGATTTTGGTTATACCAGCGTGCCAAATAACGAAAATAGAATCGACCAAGCCACTCGATTTAATGATTTACAGTATAATGATGGAATTCGTCTGGGCGTTCTGCATAATTGGGCGTTGCGTTTAAACAGTAATCATACCATCGAATTCAAAAACCTTTTTAATCAAATGAGCAATGCTCAATACGTGAACAGAACGGGTAATGAAAACGGAGGAAACTGGAATATTCGTTCCTTAGACCAAATTTTTAGAGGAATTTATACAGGTCAATTATTGGGTCGTCATAAATTTAACGAAGGCAAAACCAACGTTGATTGGGTGCTTGCCTACAATAAAGCCTACCGTGATCAACCTGATTATAAGCGTTTTAGATATTCGTTGGTGCAAGGTACAGAACCCGCACTTTTCGTTACGCCAGGCGTTGTGCCTTCAAATTTAGGTAGAACAAATATTCTTTTGAACGAAAATTCAATGATGGGCGGTGCCAATTTAGTACAACGATTGACGGTTGTGAAAGGTGCTATTAAGGAAGATGATGAAAGTTTAGAATTAAAGGCTGGTGTATTCTACGAAAACAAAGAACGTGATTTTAAGGCTCGTAACTTAGGCTTCATTCGTGGTTCAGGTTTTAATATTGGAAACTTACCAATTCAAGAAATTTTCTCGCCCGTGAACATCAATCAATTTGGTGGAATCAGAATTGATGAGCAAACCAATGCTTCGGATTCTTACACGGCAAGCAATAATCAATTGGCTTTTTATACTTCGGGTAATTATTCTTTCACGAAAAAACTTAACATCATTGCAGGTGTGAGAGTAGAGAAAAATGTACAGAAATTGAACAGTTTTGACACGGATGGTAAGCTGGTGAATTACAACCGAGACATCACCAGCGTATTACCATCAGCCAATTTAACGTATAATTTCTCAGAAAAATCTTTGTTACGTTTTGCCTACGGAAAGACTTTAAATCGCCCTGAATTTAGAGAAATTGCTCCTTTTGCCTTCTACGATTTTGTGAATAATAGAGTTGTTCAAGGTAATGAAAATATCAAAAATGCTCAGATTGATAATTATGATTTCAGATATGAATTCTACCCTACTCCTTCTGAAATCATCTCAATTGCCGCATTTTATAAAAATTTCACCAATCCAATTGAATCAGTTTTTGCGGGTTCAAACAATGATTTAACTTTTGATAATGCTGAAAGTGCATACAGTACAGGAATTGAAGTTGAAGTTAAAAAATCGTTGGATAGATTGACTGATTCTAAGATTTTGAACAAAATCAACTTGGTTTTCAACGGTGCATTTATTTATAGCCGTGTGAAATTTGGAGCAAATGTTATTGAGCAATCAGACAATCGTCCTTTGCAAGGGCAGTCGCCTTACATTATCAATGCAGGAATTAACTATAACGATAACGCAAAAAATACGCAAATCAATTTGTTATTTAATGTTATTGGAAAACGAATTTATGCGGTTGGAAACAACATTGCGGCAGGTTATCCAGACTGGTACGAAATGCCAAGAAACGTGCTTGATTTAACATTCTCGAAGGAAGTTTATAAAAATATCATCATCAAAGGTGGTATCACAGACATTCTTAACAACAATAACTTGATTCTGCAAGACGGTAATAAAGACGGTGAGTTCAACAGTGCATCTGACCAAGTTATTCAGTCGTTTTCACCGGGCAGAGTGTATGCTTTGGGAGTTGTTTATACGATACGATAGTGTGAACCGCAAAGACGCAAAAAATTTCATAGCGACCTTCCGTCCTTGCGGTTAATTAAGGATTATTTTAAACTTAAATATTTATTAAAACTCATGAAATCTATCAAAATTATTGCTCTATTACTTTCGGTAATAACAATGTTTCAGGCTTGTAAAGATGATACTGTACAACCCGTTCCGGTTCCTTCGGTAACAACTACGGGAACGTTGGCAGGAATTCCAGGGGCAACGGTTCAATTAAAAGCATCAATTAATGCTCCAGGTGGTATTAAGAACATCACAGTATTGAAAAATGGTGCGGCTTTCGATTCACAAACTGGTACAGGACAAACAACTTTGGAATACACAAAAGACTATGTTGTTGAAAATCTTGCGGCTAATACTGTCGTAAACTTCACCCTTCAAGTAACGGATAATGGTGGTCAGGTTTCTGCTTTAACAACTATCCCAGTTACGGTAACAGCCATTCCTGCCAAACAGATTATTGATGTTTCGGGCGTATTGGAAGGCAATATTTCGTGGACGGCTGATAAAATTTATAAGTTAAAAGGCTATGTTCGTGTGGGTGAAGAAGCGGTTTTCGGAACGGTAACTAAAACGGGTACTTTGACGATTGCCCCAGGTACTTTAATTATTGGTGAGCGTGCTTCAAAAGGAACTTTGATTATTCAGAGAGGTAGTAAAATTATTGCTAATGGAACGGCTGCACAACCAATCATTTTTACATCGGAAAGAAATCCAGGCGAGCGTGAACCAGGTGATTGGGGTGGATTAGTGATTTGCGGAAGAGCTATTAATAATCGTGTAAATACACAACAAGCCCGTGAATTAGAAGGCGGATATGGTGCTTTTCACGGCGGGACAGATGACACTGATAATTCAGGTTCATTAAAATATGTTCGAGTTGAGTTTGCGGGAATTCCAGTACAACCAGATAGAGAGGTTAATTCATTCACATTCGGTTCAGTGGGTGCAGGAACAACCTTGGAATATTTACAAGCCTCAAACGGTTTGGATGATTCATTTGAGTGGTTTGGTGGAAATGTGAATGCTAAATATTTGATTGCCTACAAAGGTTTGGATGATGATTTTGACGTTGATCACGGTTATACAGGTTTTGTTCAGTATGCCATTGGTATTCGTGGTGCAACGCAAGCGGACATTTCAGGGTCAAATGGTTTTGAATGTGATAATGATAACCCAGCTTCTTCTAATACTCCTTTTACTTCTCCTACTTTTGCTAATGTAAGCATCATTGGACCAAAAGGTGATGCAGCAACTGGAATTAGTGCTCAATTTCAAAATGGTATGCACCTACGTAGAAATAGTAAAATGAAAATCTATAATACTGTTGTTACTGGTTATCCAAGTGGTTTATACATTGATAATCAAGGTAGTACAACGAGAACTTTTGCTGCAAATGGTGATATTGTTTTGCAAAATATTGTGATTGCTGGTACAGATAAATGGGGTTCTAACGGTTTTGGATTATCAGCTACAACACCAAGACCATTTAATTTTCCAGTTTGTGAGTTCGAGCAAAATACACTTGTAGCTTTCTTGATTGATGGTAAAAATCCAACAGCTTGGTTTACGGGTCTTACAGGAAATAGAGTTTTACCAGCATTAGCAACCACTGGATTGAGTCCTTCATTATTCTTGACGGGTCGTCCAACGTTCTTATTAGCTGCCACTTCCGATTTGAAAGGAGTGAATTTGCCAACAACTCTACCTGCGTTTTTTACAAAAACAACTTTTGTAGGTGCATTTAATGATGCAGACTGGACAACGGGCTGGGCTGAGTTTAATCCACAAGCTGCGGTTTATGGAAAGTAGTAATTGAAAGTTTCTGTTTGAATTTGGATTCATGGGATTGACGGATTTTGGGGATTTTACTTTTCGTATCTTAATCCAAAAAATCCGTCAATCTGGCGAATCCAAATTCAGATAAAATACACTCGTTAAACTACCAATATGAAAAACATATTTTTAGGATTATTAATTACAATATCCCTCTTTTCCTGTAATACAAAAAAACAAAAAACAAACGATTATTTTACTGATAATCAAGCAGATAGTCTTTTAACAAATATTATTACTTATATCTACATCCCTGCCCCAAAGGCAACTAATGAAACAAAGTTCGAGCCTCAATTTAGAGATTTCTATACCAAAAATAGTTCAAAGTTTAACCTCCTAAACTATTACCAAGCCGAAGATGGATGGCATTATTTTTCCGTAATTCGTCCCGTGGCGGGTGGTTCATTATTCAAAAGAGGGGTCTTAGGAAAATTCAGATTAAAAGAAAATTCCTTGATGCCCACCGAGTTTGAACAAGTGGCAAATACACCCCATTTGAAAGAAGGAATCGTGCAGGAACGAAGCCAATATTTATTTCAAGAATTAATCAAAAACGGAAATTTGGACAAACAAATTCCCATGAAACAATACATTGAGTGGCCCGATGAACATTTGGCTTACGACAAAAAACAACATGAGTGGATTACCATTAAACCGTACTGATGGGTTTCCTCTCTGTTTCGGCAGGGAGAAAGTCCAAACGGATTTTCATATTGGTGTAATAAAGCAAAAGCCGAGACTCGTAGTCTTGGCTTTTCTGATTTATAAAAATATTTCTATTTTCTTCATTTAAAATCTTATATGTTACCAAATGATTAACTTAACATAAATTTAATATTAAATATTAACACTCCTGTTTTAACTTTGTTTCCCATACAAGGGTATTGCATTTGTATGGGATTTTCCAATCCTACCATTGATGGTACTTCAAACAACCATTTATTAAACTTTAAATTTTTCTCTTCATGACAAAATTTTTCACAAAATTCAGTTTTGTGATGGCATTACTTTTCGTATTTGCCGTTTCACTAAATTCCTTTTCACAGGTAACAACTTCTTCCATTAATGGAATTGTTACGGGCGAAAAAGGCGAAGGTTTGCCAGGTGCTTCGGTGCAAGCAACGCATATTCCTTCGGGTTCCCGTTACGGGGTTTCTACCCGAGTTGATGGACGATATACCATTCCCAATGTTCGGGTTGGCGGTCCATACTTAATTACCGTTTCTTTTGTTGGTTATAAGCCTTCAAAAGTTGAAGTAAGCGAATTGAAATTAGGGGTTAAAGCCATCCAAGATTTTAAATTAGTAGGTCAAAACTCTCAGTTACAGGAGGTTGTGGTGAAATCGGATGCGGTTTTGAACTCGCAAAGAACGGGTGCCGCAACCAATATTACTTCCCAACAATTGGCGATTATGCCAACCGTGACCCGTGGAGCTTTTGACTTTATCCGAAAAGACCCAACTTTTTCTGAAAACGGTTCTTTTGGTGGTCGTAATAATCAATACAACAACTTCTCGGTTGATGGTGCGATTTTCAACAATCCATTCGGTTTGGATGCCGCTCGCCCAGGTGGTCAGTCGGATGCAGAACCGATTTCCCCCGATGCTATTGAGCAATATCAGGTAGCTTCTGCCCCTTTTGACGTAACGCAGGCGGGTTTTACGGGTGCTTCGGTGAATGCCGTAACAAAATCAGGAACGAATGATTACCACGGAACGGCTTACGGTTTCTTCCGTAATCAAGGTCTGACGGGTTCAAAAGTGAAAGGTGCTGATATTTTTGTGCCAGATTTGAGTCAATTTCAAGCGGGTTTTTCTTTGGGTGGCAAAATCATTAAAGACAAATTGTTCTTCTTCGTAAACCTTGAAATTGACCGTCGTTCAGACTTGGGTTCAAGTTTCTTGGCGGCTCGTTCGGGCTTAACGGGTTCAAA
>JAYUIP010000187.1:0-3187 GCA_043765945.1 Arcicella sp. | reverse complement strand
ATATGCCTGACGTAACGAAGGAAGTTCAAATTATGTTGGGAATGGCTCAATCTGATGCCAACGCACCCGCAGAAATTGCTCGTTTTGGAGCAAAAGATGTGAAAGATTTAACGTGGAAAAACCTCATGGATGCCTATTCATGCACTGAGTGTGGACGTTGCACGGATGCTTGTCCTGCCAATATGACGGGCAAACAACTTTCTCCCAGAAAAATCATGATGGATACTCGTGACCGTCTTGAAATCGTGGGGGCAAACATCGCAGCCAACGGAGGAACTTTTGTGGACGATGGTAAATCGCTTTATGGTGACCACATTTCTTCCGAAGAGTTGCGTGCTTGTACCACCTGTAATGCTTGCGTACAAGAATGTCCTATCAATATTTCACCTTTGGATATTATTCTCCAAATGCGTCGTTACCAAATCATGGAGGAATCTGATGCCCCAGGATCTTGGAATGCTATGTTCTCGAATTTGGAAAATAATCAAGCACCTTGGAAATTCTCGCAGGGGGATAGATTTAATTGGGCGGAGGGAGTGAAATAGTTGTGAGTTAGTAATTTGTTGAGACAAGAAATAAAAATACGGATATAATGCGGATACAATGCGAATATATTTGTAAATTGTTCTATCATTTATTTTAATAAATTATGTTTGAAAAAAAGCTGTCGTTCAATTTTGAAACTACGCAGAAAATCCTGCAAAAGATAAGTTATATAGACACTTTTAAAGGTAAATGGAGTCATTTAGATAAAAACGACAGTCGTTATCTGAAAGAGCTTCGCCTGATTGCTACCATTGAAAGTATTGGTTCATCAACAAGAATTGAAGGAGCAATGCTGACTGATGAAGAAGTGGCTGAACTTATCAAAAAAATTAAAGTTACTTCTTTCAAAAGTCGAGATGAGCAAGAAGTTGTGGGATATTATGATGTCTTGGATTTGATTCTGGAAAGTGCTAAAGATGTAGATTTATCCGAGAATTATATTAAACAATTGCATAGCATTTTATTAAAATATAGTAGTAAAGATAGCCGTCATAAAGGGCAATATAAATCCTTATCAAATAAAGTTGTAGCCAATTATCCTGATGGTAGTCAGCGGGTTATTTTTAATACAACCGAACCACATCTGACAACAAAAGAAATGTCAGAATTGATGGAATGGACTAATAATCAGCTAATTAACAAAACCACTCATCCGTTAATTATCATTGGACTTTGGGTTTATGAATTTTTATCAATACATCCTTTTCAAGATGGAAACGGTAGGTTGTCTCGTTTGATTACGACTTTGTTGTTGATTCGGAATGAGTATGATTTTGCACAATATATTTCGCTTGAACACATTATCGAACAGCAAAAAACTAACTATTATCAAGCCTTGATGAACGCCCAACAATTTAGGTATTCTGAAAATGAAATTGTGGCAGACTGGATGATTTTTTTCTTGGGATGTATCCAGATTCTCATAGAACGTTTAGAAGTAAAAATGAGTCAAAATCTTGAAAAAACACATTATCTCAACGTTCGTCAGAAAGAAATTATAGCTTTATTTGAAGTAAGTAAGTCTTTGAAAATCAGCGATGTGTCCTCAAAACTACCTACCTACTCAGTTAATACTTTAAAGAAAGATATCCAATATTTATTAACCGAAGGATATGTCCAAAAAATGGGAATAGGTAAGGCTACTGTTTATTGGTTGAATGAAGTAAATTAAGAAAAGTAATCAAAACAAATAAACCACCCCAAATGAAAACATTCTCAATCATCATCATTGCATTATTCAGTATTGGATTAATCGCTTATTTATTAGGTCCAAAACCCGAAGCACCAAAATTGGAAGTCCCAATGTTTAAACTCACGGGCGATTTACCTACTTTGGATAAACAAATTCAAGAAGGAGAAGCCGCTGAAAAGGGTATTCGTCCTGATTGTCAGGCTCGCATTGTGTGGGCGGATTCTTTGAAAAAAGAGAAAACTAAAATTGCCTTTGTCTATATTCACGGGTTCTCGGCAACGCAAGAAGAAGGTAATCCTATCCACAGAAATATTGCCAAAAAATACGGTTCTAATCTTTATTTGGCACGTTTAGCGGGGCATGGCGTAAGTTTGGGAGACTCCACCATGGCAAAAGTAACGGCTGATGATTTTATTCTTTCGGCTGAACATGCCTTGGCAGTTGGTAAAACATTAGGTGATGAAGTCGTGATTCTTTGTACTTCTTTTGGTGGAGCTTTAACGACTTATTTAGCCTCAAATCATCCCGAAATTAAGGCAATCGTGATGTATTCGCCCTGCATAAAAATATACGATGATAATGCAGAAATATTAGATAATCATTGGGGCTTAGAATTAGGAAAAGCTGTTTCTGGCTCTTACGTGCGTGATTTTGCGGCTACTAACCCCCAACATGCTAAATATTGGTGTCAGCATTATCACCTAAATGGTGTAATTGCTTTGCAGAATTTTCTTACAAATGCGATGAATCCAGCTACTTTTGAAAAGATAAAATGCCCTGCTTTTATGGGGTATTATTACAAAAATGAAGAAGAGCAAGACAAAGTGGTTTCCGTGCCTGCCATGTTGAAGATGTTTGATGAATTAGGCTCGTCAACTAAGCAAAAAGTCGCTTTCCCAAATGCAAGAAACCATGTTTTGGCATCCCCAATTTTATCAAAAGATGTGGCAATGGTGCAGAAGGAAACGGAGCGGTTTTTAGATGGGGTTTTGAAGTAATTATCCGAAGAAATTGACAATTTTATTAAATGCTCCTAATAGATTTGTTAAACTGGATTCGATTAAATAATATCTTGTTTCATCAATGGTTAATTTTTTTTCGTCAAGACGGAGAAATACCCAAACATCAGAATTTGTAACACATCCAAAAACGGTTGGCGTGGGACGACCTTCCGATTCGTTGAATAAAATAGCTGCGTACATTTCAGAAGCTGCCTGAGCAAAACCTTCTTCAACGGTTCGGTCTTTGGCTTCCACAACGCAAAAAACGGGTGATTTTATTTCAAGAATTTTTGGCTCTTTACTGAATAAATAGTCACAAAATCCATTGAGTCCTTGGGAAGAATCTACATCAAAACTAAAACCTGAAAACACTTGAAAACTGGGATTATTTCGTTTTATTTCCTTGATAACAGGCATAATCATTAATTCAGATTTTGCTTTTTCACTT
>JAYUIP010000186.1:0-3192 GCA_043765945.1 Arcicella sp. | reverse complement strand
CCATCAAAAAGGTCACCAATAACGCCTTTACGCCCAACGTAGGCTATACGAAAAGTTTCGAGTTGTTCTTTATTGTCAATCTGAAAATCAGCAATTTGCTGTTGTATTTCGGTAATTTGGTTTTGCATGATGCAAAATTAATGATTAGTGATTAGTGATTGGTTATTAGTGATTAGATTTTTTGCTAAAACAATAAATATTTACACAGATTTTACCTTTATTTGCATTTCACAATAACCAATATTAAAAAATGAAACTACGCTTTTTGATTGTTACGCTACTAATTTTCATCCATCTCTCAACACAAGCACAAATCACATTCTCAACCATTTATCGGAAATTCAATAAGGAAGTAAAAGCTCGCTATTACATTGATAGAATTATTGATGCACGAGTTGATACTTCTACTTTTGTTGGAACAGTCATTGATACAATTGCAAGAACCGTTACTGAAATTGATTTTGAAAAATCAGTTCCGTTGGCTACAAAAGAATCTCTTGATTTTGCGATTGACAGAGATGAAAAAGCAATGCCTATCATCTTGAAAATTAATCATTTAGAATATGGAAAACGACCAATTAAGAAAAAAGGACATATAATCGAGCTTTATTTAGACATCGAATTCTACATTAAAAAAGAGGATAAATTTCAAAAAATTGGAGATTTACAAAAAGCGTTTGATGGAATAAAACCCTCGGGGTCGGATAATATTGATTTCTCGAATTTAACTTGGTATGTTTGGAAGGAAATACTGGATGCTTACATTTACAAAATGAAATTAAAGCCCATTGAAGATAGTTTACATAGTGAAAATGATTTAATAAAAAGTAAAATATTGTCCCCGATTTTCTCAACTGAAAAAATAAAAGACGGAATTTACTTGAATTATAAAGAGTTTTTAGACGCAAATCCAGCCTATTATTCCAAGGAAATGGGAGAATGTAAATTTAGATTTGACGGAAAAGTATTTTACGTTACTGGGAAAGATGGAAAAGAACAAAAAATCGGAAGTAATTTTGATTTATGGGCAATTGTTGAAGATGGACAGGTTTTACACGCTTTCAGAAGTGGTAATTTAGCAAGATATGAGTATGTGTATTTAGAACCCTTGGGTACCACGTTTGAAATTTCTGGAATAGGACTAAAAATTTACAAGAAACGCTTAGAAAATTATAGGAATAAAAATATTAAATGGAACATTATTTTGGCAGGTTTAACTGCTAATTCTGTTCCGAATTTCAATTTAGGTTCTTTGTTAGGAATTAGTGTACTTAGGAAAATTTCAGGCAGTGAGAATAGTCGTTACATGATTAATACTTTAACGGGACAATTGGAAAGTATTCCGTTTATAAATTTGTCTAAATAAGGAAGGAAGGCTAATTAATCTGCCTTCCTTTCTCTATTTCACTACAATTTTCTTCTTTAATAAAAACGCTGGAATATTAATTATTAATCCTTTCAAAATTTCAATGTCTTTATTCCAATCTTGCACAATCCATGATTCTAAATTATCATCAGCCATCAAAATTGTTTTAGTTGCTGTGTTTATCCAGATAACTCTTTCAACGCCAAAATCAAGTAATTTCCTAACCTTTTTGTAAACATAAGTATCAACTCCACCAATATCAGAAGTATCAGCCGTTACATCAACTTCAATTGCTATTTTGGGGGGAACGTCAGCATAATGTTCATCAATACTTTCACTTTTCAATACATCATTGTCAAAAATCAAAATATCACCCACCAAATTATTGGATTTGTCTAAATACAGATTGGTATTCGTAAGAATTGTGAATAAATCATCCGCTAAAGAATTGAATATCTTTGCCGTGAAATTGGTCAAAATATAACTCCGAAGCATATTACTTGCTGTAATTTCTCCTACTTTTTTTTCTCCTGATATTACATCTTGATACCCTTTAAAATATAATGGCTTTTTATCAATTATCTCATAAATAAGACAATCAGTAGTATTTTCAAGGGTTGAATTATACTTAATAAAAGGGGCTATTTTTGAAGTAATCATAAGTAAAATATTTTTATTTCAATACAAAACCCAAGTATCCTTTGAACCTCCACCCTGCGAAGAATTTACCACCAATGAACCCTTCCGAAGGGCAACTCTTGTCAAGCCCCCAGGAATCACCTCAACACCATTTCCGTAGAGAATGTAAGGACGTAAATCCACGTGGCGACCTTCGGCGTGATCGTCAATCAAACACGGAACTCTGGATAATGAAATGGTTGGTTGGGCAATATAATTTCGTGGATTTGCCTTTATTCTTGCCTTGAAAATTTCTTGTTCTTTTTTTGTTGATTTTGGACCGATTAACATTCCGTAACCTCCCGCTTCGTTGGCTTCTTTTACGACTAATTTTTCAATATTTTCCAGTACATATTTACAATCATCCTCTTCTCCACAGATATAGGTTTCTACGTTTGGCAGGATGGCATCTTCGCCCAGATAGTATTTTATAATCTTGGGAACGTAGGCATAAATCACTTTATCGTCCGCTACGCCCGTTCCTGGGGCATTGGCAAAGGCAATTCTTCCTTTTTTATACACATCAAAAATGCCAGGAATCCCAATCATTGACCGTGGATTGAAAACCGTTGGGTCGAGGAAAGTATCGTCAATTCTTCTATAAATGGTGTCCACAATTTGGAAACCTTTGGTTGTTCGCATTTTTACGTAGCCATCATGCACCACCAAATCACGGGCATCCACCAATTCAACGCCCATTTGTTGAGCCAAATATGAATGCTCAAAATAGGCAGAATTGTAAATCCCAGGCGTTAAAACACAAACCGTTGGATTGGGTCTGCCTGAAATATGTTGCAACATTTGGAGCAATTTATTCGGATAATCAGAGATGGATTGCACCCGAGTTTTACCCAAAACTTCTGGAAAAGTTCGCTTCAATAATTCCCGATTTTCGAGCATATACGAAACCCCCGACGGACAACGAAGATTATCCTCCAAAACCATAAATTTACCATCATCACCCCGAATCAAATCCGTGCCTGTGATGTGAATATAAATGCCTTTGGGTGGACGAATACCCATACAAGGACGCAGAAAATCTTTGGAAGTTTCAATCAATTCACGGGGAACGATACCGTCATTTAATATATGTTGGTCGTGATAAATATCGTCCAAAAACATATTTAAAGCCGTTATGCGTTGAATCA
>JAYUIP010000185.1:0-3196 GCA_043765945.1 Arcicella sp. | reverse complement strand
ATTTCAATGGGTGTTTTTGACTTTTTGAGTGAATTTATTGATGAAAATCTCAAAGTAAAATGGTCGAATGATGTTTATTTTGGAGATAAAAAAATGGGTGGAATTTTAATAGAAAATGCCTTGCAAGGCTATCAGATCGGGCATTCAATTATTGGCATAGGATTGAATATTAACCAAATAGAATTCAGTAATAAAGCCGCTACTTCCCTACGGAAAATCACTCAAAACTCCTTAAAATATGATCTTTCAGAACTGCTTAAAAAACTCTTAGAAAATATCGAAATAAATTACTTAAAAATTAAAAATAATGATTATAATTTACTGAAAATCAAGTATTTGAATAACTTATACAGATTTGAAGAATATCATTATTTTAGAAAAAATGGACAGCAATTTACAGGGAAAATCATTGGAATTAATGAAACGGGGAAATTAGGCATTGAAACCAATGGAAACGTAATTTATTTTGATTTCAAAGAGGTAGAATTTGTGATATAAAGTTCGACTAAATGCTAAACCACGGATGAAACAGATGTTACGGATTTACACTGGGACGCACAGTCGGATAAAAGTTAAAAAAATCCGTGTAAATCCGTAACATCCGCACAATCCGTGGTCTAATCTAAATAGCAAATAAAAAACGCCAGTAATTTCTTACCAGCGTTTGAATGAGTTTAAAATAAAATCTAAGGTTGATTAAAAGCGAAAGACGCAAACGAATCGAAACTTTGGAAGAAAATGTATCCAATTGTTAATACCAAAGTGGCAATCAAAAGGACACGAAGAACAGCCTGTAACTTCATGATTGTGTGTTTTATCGGTTAGGACGAAAATAATACTGAATAATTGCATTTTTTTCATAACAAATGTAACGATAATACGGAAAATTTAATAACTTATGAAGATTTATTTTCAAAACCAGTATAAACGTTTTTGGACACAGAGTTTCTCAGAGTTTTTCACAAAGTATCACAAAGAAAATTAAATTAAAATTCTGTGAAACCCTGTGTCAAACTCTGAGAAACTCTGTATAACACTTTCAACACATAACCATGATTACAACATTTAAAACCCCGGTTGAAAACTTCTTTCATTGGGAGAATACCACTCCCGAAAATGTCTATCTCAGTCAACCTTTGGGTGATGAAAATAAACAATATTCTTTTAAGGAAGTAGGGAATCAAGCCCGTAGAATGGCATCGGCTTTGAAAGCGATGAATTTTCCTCCGCAAAGTCACATCGGGATTGTTTCCAAAAATTGTGCTCATTGGATTATGTCTGATTTGGCAATTATGATGGCAGGGCATATTTCTGTGCCTTTTTATTCCACCTTAGTTGCCGACCAAATCAATCAAGTATTGGTGCATTCTGAATGCAAAGTGCTGTTTGTGGGGAAGTTAGATTCTTGGAAAACGATGAAAGATGGCATCCCGCCGAGTGTGAAATGTATTGCTTTCCCGAGTTTTTATGATGGTTGCCCTGCCTCAGAAATGGATGGATGGGACGCTATAATTAGTGGTCATGAACCTTTGCAGGAGAACATTGAACCAAAACCCGATGACCTTTTTACCATCATTTACACCTCTGGCACAACGGGTGTTCCAAAGGGCGTAATGCTCACGAATACTTCTGCCGTGGAGGCTCTTAAATATACCCAATATGAGATACAATTACATACTGAAAATGCCCGTTTTTTCTCGTATTTACCGCTTTGTCACATCGCAGAACGCAACATAGTAGAATCAGCAAGTATGGCAACTGGTGGTACGGTTTTCTTTGCTGATACCCTTGAAAGTTTTCAGAAAAACCTGCAAGAAGCCATGCCAACGCACTTTTTGGCAGTCCCCAGAATCTGGACGAAGTTTCAACAGGGAATTCTTTCTAAAATGGCACAAGGCAAATTGGAGTTGTTGTTAAAGATTCCATTTGTTAAGGCAGTAATCAAAAGTAAAATCCAAAAAGGCTTAGGGCTTGCTGATGCGAAAGTGATTCTAACGGGTGCGGCTCCGATGCCTCCAAGTTTGTTGGATTGGTATAAAAAGTTGGGAATTACGATTCGTGAAGCCTACGGAATGTCGGAAAATGTGGGAGCTCATTCCATGATGCCCGCCGATGCCGTGAAGAGTGGAACGGTTGGGAAACCTTATCCAAAAGTGGAAACGAGAATCCATCCAGAAACGGGTGAAATTCAGATGAAAGCACCTTGGAACACCGTTGGATATTATAAAGAACCGATTTTAACGGAAGCACTTTTACAGGACGGTTGGCTATGTACGGGCGATATGGGCGAAGTCGATTCAGACGGGTATTTAAAAATTACAGGTCGGGTAAAAGATATGTTCAAATCGGCAAAAGGGGAATACATTGTGCCTTCACCGATTGAGAATATGTTGGCAGTAAATCCAATTTTCGAGCAAGTTTGTGTGGCTGGGGCGGGTTTACCACAACCAATTGTGTTGATTGTGCTGTCGGACATGGGCAGAAATATGGAACGACAGGCTTTAATTGAAAGTATTGATACGACCGTGAAAAGAGTGAATCCAAGTTTCAAAAACTACGAAGCCATCAAGCAGGCAATCGTGGTGAAAGGTGGTTGGACGGTTGAAAATAATATGCTCACGCCAACGATGAAAATCAAGCGGAATGTAGTGGAAGCAAATTACAAAAACCAAATGGAAAACTGGTCTGAATTATCAGAATCGGTGATTTTCGAGTGATTTGTTGGAACGCTGATGATGCTGATGCTTTCGGCAATGCAGATTTTCGCAGATTTTAAAAAGGAAATATAAACAATTGTAAGTAAACAAATGATTTAAAAATTCACTCCAAAATAGGGTATTTTACAAAAAATCTGCGAAAATCTGCGTTGCGAAGCATCTGCGTTATCTGCGTGCCATCACTTTTTTGAAATCCCTGACAGGAAAGTATAAATCTGTCGGGGATTTTTTTGTATTTTGTGAATATAATTTATTAACATTCAATTACAAGTTTGTTGTTTCCCTCTTTAATATATCGAACTTGTTTTAATCGTCTTTTTACTATGCAATTATCGAAAACTTTACGCTTCGGAATTCCTACTTCTCTCCTCGGAATTGCTTTATTTTCAATGGCTTATCAAAACACTTCCACCAGTCGCTTCATCAATCATTACATTGATTCGGTGATGACAGAAACCCAAAAACGTTTACCAGAAAAC
>JAYUIP010000184.1:0-3199 GCA_043765945.1 Arcicella sp. | reverse complement strand
GGATTAATACAACTCGGTGCTTGGCATCTGGCACAGATAGATTCGTCCTTGCCTTTCATGCGGTACATATTGGCAGAAGGACCACCCAAGTCGGAGATATATCCCTTAAATTCAGGATGCTCCGTGATTTGTTTAACCTCCTTCATAATTGACTCCTCAGAACGAGAAGCCACAAATTTTCCCTGATGAGCCGAAATCGTACAAAAACTACAACCACCAAAACATCCTCGGTGCATATTAACCGAAAACTTGATCATTTCATAGGCAGGAATTGGTCCACGATTTTTGTATTTTGGGTGTGGCAAACGAGTGTAAGGCAAATCAAATGATTTATCCATTTCCTGTTCGTCCATAGTTTTGAAAGGCGGATTAATAACCAATGTTTTTTCACCCACTTTTTGCAAAATTCTGTTAGCTTGCCATTTGTTGGATTCCACCTCCACAATCTTGAAATTGGCAGCATATTTCATTTTGTCGTTCAGACAAACATCGTGACTCGCCAACTCAACGGTTTCCCAGGTTTCATGGGCTGAAACGGGTTTTTCATCCAAATAAGCAATTTGATTTACGCCTCTAACTTCGTTCAAAGGCACTCCTTCTTTCACCAATCTCAAAATGTCTCGCAAGGGTTGTTCGCCCATGCCATACACGAGCATATCCGCCCCCGAATCTTCTAAGATAGTCGGCATTAATTGGTCTTTCCAATAGTCGTAATGGGTCACACGGCGTAATGAAGCCTCAATTCCACCGAGAAGGACGGGAACGTCGGGATAAATTTCTTTTAAGATTTTGGTATAAACCGTGGAGGCATAATCAGGCCTAAAACCCGCCTCACCGCCTGGGGTATAACTATCGTTTGAACGCAATCTTTTGTTGGCAGTGTAATGATTCACCATCGAATCCATGCAGCCCGCCGTTACCCCAAAAAAGTATTTAGGTTTGCCCATTTTCTTGAAATCACGGAGGTCGTCACGCCAGTTGGGTTGTGGAATAATTCCGACCCTAAAACCCTCACTTTCAATGATTCGCCCAATTACAGCCGTGCCAAAAGAAGGGTGATCCACGTAGGCATCTCCCGAAATCAGTATGACATCTAATTGTTCCCAGCCCCGCTGTTCAACTTCTTTTTTGGTAATTGGCAACCAACTCGTAATTGGTCTTTCTCTAACTGTAATCATATTTTTGTAGCTTTTAGCCGTTGGCGATTAGCTTTGGGCTTTTTGAACAAGCAATTTTATTTATTACAAAATTAACGGAAATATGTTGGTTGGTAATGAAAAAACCTTAAAATGCCTTCGATTTGCTTGGAAATAATTTATCACGCAAAGCCAAGAATGGAATTTCGACTGTTTTTGATAACGCCCAACCGCAGAAAAAAGTTACTCCTAAATAAATAAAAAATACGAGTAATTTAACAAGATAATGAGCATCCAAATATCCTCCGAAGGGCAAAATAAACCACCAAATTAAAACCCAATGAATGATGTAGATTCCATAGGAATATAAGCCCATTGAAACAGTTAAACCATAGATTTTTTTTAGAATTTTAGGGTAGTTATTATTTGAGTAGATTGTTATTAACAATACTCCTCCAAACCCCAAATAAAGAGAAGAAAACCCCCATGTAGTCATTTGAGGGTCATAATCCCAGAAAATAAGACAAGGTAGAAACAACATAAAGCTCACAATCCGAAGAGTAGTTTTATTATTATTATTTACAAAATTAGCAAGTCGGGTTTGATGAAAATGATAAAAGTATGACAGTAGTGTTCCAAAAAATAAAGAATCAATTCTTAAATGAGTTGGAGACACATTATTGGTATGTGAAAAGGGTTGATTGATCGTAGCTGAAACTCTTAAAATCAAACAAAGCCAGATACTAAAAATCCGCTCAGTACAAAAAACAAATCTACTCCAACCCAGCCAATTTTATACAGATAGATATTTATCCCGAAATGCCTAAAAAGCGTCAAAAAAATGGCAATGACTCTAAGGAAATCAATCGCTTGATTCCTAACACTTATACTTTGAATCACATAAATAGTTTTAGATTAACTTCAAACAGTTTTTTATAAATTTCAAAGCAGTGTATGTATTTGACAGTAAGTAGTTCGGAACACGTTATTTGCAGTAGGCAATGAGTTCAAATGAGTTTAACTTCCTCATTAACAGTATTTTATACAAAATCTTATTAACTCCCAACTGCCTACTAATTTTTACTACCAGCTTGCTTCTTTTTCATCTTATCAACTAAAATTTTCGCAATAATTTTGTGAGCCATTGGATTTGGGTGATTGTCATAAATGATCGAATCTGTTTTACCAATCTTAGCCCATTGTATGTACTTTGAATAATTTTCTTTCGGTTTAATACCCGCTCGTAAAACTGAATCTGCATCTACAAACGTCACATTATTAATCAATTCCGAATTCATGGTTTCTTGAAAATGCTTACGGTCATAATGATTGCTTATGCGTTCTTCATCCGAATAACCAAACCCCCCGATATTCAACACTACCATTCTCGCCCCATTTTGTTTACAAAGTTCATAAATACGTTCATAAACGTATTTTTCAATTTTCTGATTATCGGATTCAGCCGTTGGCAAAATTCCTACATTCATCTTTAATTGTACAAAACGCTGTCTCCAACTATCTAAAATTGCTACTGGAAAACCAACTTTAAAAAAGAATGAAAACTTATCGGCAAACGACACAGGCGACATTTTATAATATTTGTAATCAAGGTTATATAGAGAAGAACGAAAAAAAGGTGCATGAATATAAAATTTAGCATCTTTATTTTTCGTTACAAAAGGGAAAGGCATTACGCCATGAGCCGAGGGGAAAAACATAAACCTTGCTCTATCTGCTAACCACGGAGAATACTGAATCGACACAACTTTTGGAAGATGCTGAGGTATTTTTCGCTCCGCTAATATCAACATTTGAGCCAACCCGTAGGCATCCGTACCACAATTTAATGACTTATATTTTAGTAAATTAATTGCTTGTGACGAATAATTATCCTCTGCCAAAGAATAGTCTCCCCAAGTAAAAGAACATCCTAAAAACATCATCAGCGTATCAGAATCGGCATTTTGAATTTTTGCAGGAATTCTAAAACCCTCATTATTCAGTAGAATCGGAATGTTGATTTGACGATTTTGTAAAGGGTAAACACTCAAGCCGTAACCATT
>JAYUIP010000183.1:0-3202 GCA_043765945.1 Arcicella sp. | reverse complement strand
ATTCAACAATTTTGCAAGTACCAGATGGAAATAAAGCGTATTGTTTTCAAGCGGAAGCACTTGATTTGCTTTGCCCTTCTTTGGGAACTAACCCTACTTTGAGAAGCAGTGAGGAGATTTGCACGACACCCGCAAAGGTGACACCAGAGAGCAACAAAAATGTTATTACATGGTCAAAAGCAACAATACCTGTGTTGGGAGGAGCTTTCAGTTTTTATCAAGTCGAACGATTGAACCCCGATAGAAGCATTAATAAGCTATTTCCTCAAATTGTTTCTGCAACTGAATTGAAAGTTGAAGATTCAGAAGTTGTTTGCGGACAAGAATATACTTATCGTGTGGTAACAAATTATAGTCAAGAGTCTTATTCTCAGATAATTAAGGTTAGAGCAATATCGAATGATGTACCTACAAAAATTCCAAAGCTATTTGCCACTATGACTGCCGATAACAAAAGTGTTTTTCTTCAAGGTGAATTTAATAGAGGCAATATTCCAACAGATGTTAAACCAAATGCCTATAATTATTACAGAGCGAATGCATTAGGTGGGGCATTTTCATTAATTAAAACCGATAATTCTGTTTATCAAGATTTAACGGCGGATGCGAATAAACAGCAATACTGCTACTACATGACTTGGACAAATCTTTGCAATAAAGAATCAACTCCATCTGATAAAGTTTGTACGGTATTTTTGAAAAGTTCTGGTGCAACCGTTAATTGGACAAAAGAGAAATCTCATTCGGTTAATACTGATGGTTATATTGTTCAAAGAGTTGATCCAGTAACAGGTAATAATATAAAACCGCTTGTTTCAAATATTCAAGGTGTCTATAGTTACAACACCATTTCATTACCAGAAACAGAAGGGCAAGATATTTATATTCAAATTGAGTCTCTTCCAGTGGGCTGGAATACTTCAAATCCCGACCGATTGCCAAGTACACTTTCAAACGTTATCAAAATTTTTAGACCTTCAATGGTGATGAGTCCACAGATTTTTACGCCAAATGGAGATAATAATAATGATAAATTTATTATCAGAGGGAAGTTTATAAAAAGCATGAAAATGACCATTTATGACCGTTGGGGAAATGCCATATTCTATGATGAACAGCTTTCATTTCCAATCGAAGCCAATCAAACTGATGCTACGGTAATAGGTTGGGACGGAACAATGAACAACGGAAACAAAGCGATGGAAGGCAGTTACGCATTCAAAATTGAAGTTGTGGATACCGTAGGGCAAGTAACTTTTAAAGAGGGAGCATTATTATTAGCTTACTGATTTTAAAATAAATATCTCTGAAAAGAAACCCTAACACACAAGTTGGGGTTTCTTTTTTGCGTTACATCAATAGTGTTGTAAATTGCAAGAGAATAGCCCCCCGACCCCCGAAGGGGGAGTTTATATTCACTCAAAACTCCCCCTTCGGGGGTCGGGGGGCTAATTTTATGTTCGATATGATGGGAATGCTTGGCAAAGTCAAAGACCTCCAAGCCAAAATGAAAGAAGCACAAGAATCGTTGGGTTCAATAACTGAAACGGGAGAATCAGGTGGCGGTATGGTAAAGGCTACGGTTAATGGCAAAAAACAATTGCTAAAAATCGAAATTGATGAAGACCTTATCAGGCCCGAAGACCGTGAAATTCTTCAAGATTTAATCGTTGCTGCCACCAACAAAGCAATGGAAAATATTGATGATAAAGTAAAAGACCATCTCCAAAGTGCCACGAAAGGCTTAATGCCAAATATCCCAGGCATGGATTTGGGCGGAATGTTCTAAGCCCCCTAACCCCCAGAGGGGGAATTTTGAACAAATAAAACTCCCCCTCTGGGGGTCAGGGGGGCTATCAAAAAATGCTAAATGTACAAAATCTAACCAAAATTTACGGTTCACAAAAAGCCGTGAATGATATATCTTTTGAAGCCAAAGCGGGCGAAATCGTTGGATTCTTAGGACCAAATGGTGCTGGAAAATCAACGACCATGAAAATTGCTACTTGCTATCTCACTGCAACCTCTGGAAATGTGGAAGTATGTGGTTATGATGTACAACAAAATCCCATGGAAGTTCGCCAAAACATTGGATATTTACCTGAACATAATCCCTTATATTTGGATATGTACGTCAAAGAATTCTTGGAATTTATTGGTGGAATATACGGACTGAAAGGTCAAAACCTACAAAAACGTATTTTAGAAGTCATTGAACTTTTTGGATTAACGGCAGAACACAAAAAGAAAATCGGACAACTTTCCAAAGGTTATCGTCAGCGTGTCGGACTTGCACAAGCCCTCATTCACGATCCAAAAGTATTGATTCTGGATGAACCCACCACAGGACTTGACCCCAACCAATTGGCAGAAATCAGGCAAGTAATTAGAAATATTGGTAAAGAGAAGACCGTAATTTTCTCGACTCATATTTTGCAGGAAGTGGAAGCGATTTGTGATAGGGTTGTTATTATTAATCACGGAATAATCGTAAAAGATTGTCCGATTACTGAGATGCGACAAATGGGCAAAACGATTGAAGAAGTATTTAGAGAATTGACGGTTTGATTTGCAAATGATAATTTTATTCTGTATTTTTAAAATAAAAAACAATGTGAAAACATTAGAATTAGATATTTTTTCAGATACTGATGAAGACGAAGTTATGAAATATTTAAGAGTTTTAGAAGATAAACATTTGATTGGTTTACGTAAATTAAAATCAACTGTTTTACCTGGCGAGCCTCTTACTATTGAACAACTAAATAGACAAGTTGAAAAGTCTGAAAAGAGTAGAGCTTATACACCACAAGAAGCACGTAAATACTTAGGAATATAAGAATGAATCATAATTATAAAGTGATTTTAGGGAGGAATTTCTTGACGAACTTCTCGAAATATAGCAATATTTGGAAGGAGAATCTTTTGGGAAAGGCAAGAAATTTATTAGTAGAATTTATGATTTCATGATGGATACTATTGAACTTATGCCATTTATGTTTCAAGAATATCCATATAAAATAACGGAAGAAAAAATATATCGCAGAGCTATTTTTGAGACTCAATATGTAATTATTTACAAAATAATTAAAAAGAAGATTTTTATTTTAAAGATTCATCACACGAGTAGAAGTCCCAATAATATTCAGATTGATTAATTTGTGAAACTAATTATATAATCATAAAAAAGCCTTCATTGTCT
>JAYUIP010000182.1:0-8898 GCA_043765945.1 Arcicella sp. | reverse complement strand
AAATTTTGAATTTACCAAGATTTTCTGACCCCAAACGACATTCCAAGCACATTTTCATATACATCACCATAATCAAAACCCAAATCAGAAACCAATTGCGAACCACCGAAGAGTTTAATCGGAGTCAGTGTTTTGACTCCTAATGAAAATTGGCGAGATGGCGTTTGTAAGTTTTTTATGTAATTGTTTGAATAAGTAGCTTTTAGTTGGTATTGAATTTTGCGGGGACTTACTGTGCCTTTCATACCTACGTGAAAAGCAAGAATATTTGACATCAAAGCACTTTGAAATTCATCAGTATTTGATTTTTCTTTATAATCTTTGTACGGAAAAATAAGTGGCGTGCTGATAGCATTACCTTTATACACAAAGCCATCAGTATATTGTCCATGATTGAAATAGTTATCATCCGCTTCCCAACGTTCGATGGGCAAACCCGTAAATTTGTAAAATCCAGAAACATAGCGTGATTGATTAAGCGTATGTAGCATTTCAAACACAAATTCTTTCACTTTTTCGTTTTTGAAGTTAGTAACTTTTACGCCATATAATCCATCTTCAAATTCTGTAACTCCAGAATTAGTGGCTAAATACTCAAATGGAGCTTGTTTATAGATAAATGCCCTCCTTTTTTTACCAGTGATTTCAAAACCTAAATCAAAAGAACCTGAGTGATTTCCAAATTGATATTGGGTGTCATATCCTAAATATTTAGACAAATCAACACCATTTAACCATGGCTTGTCTTTCATTGGAATAACTACTGAAATGTAGGCTGGAAAATCATGATAATTAGCTTCGATAGTTCCATCAGGAAGAGTCCTTTCTCCCGCCCATTGGACATTATGTGTAATTCCTGCGTAGAATTTGAATCCTGCACTCGGTCTTCCAATTCTTCCATAAAATGACTTTTGATGCAAGTAATAATTTCTCATAATTCCATCATCAAACCATCCGTGTGCATAACTAACTTTTGCCGCAAAAAGTCCTTTGAATCCTAAATTCACCCAATTTGGCGTAAGAAATTGTACTTTCGGCATTGGAATTGCATTGCCTGACAAGGTAATAGGTCCCGTTCCAATGCCCGATGAATCAGATAACCCCATAACTTCTTGTCTGCGTCCTGCCCAAATTTCAAAAATTCCTGCCTTTGCTTTTATATAAACTTCTGGTAAAATAAAATCTACTCCTTCTTGGTTGATATTAGCAACTGTATTCAATCCGTATCCCCAATTATATTTTTTAATCCTGTTATTTTTAATAGCATATTCTTGATAGAATCCTCCCCGTACCGTAAAATTTGTTCCTGTATTTGGAACAACTCCTAAGGCATTTGCTCTTAACCAAAAAGGCGTTTGTGAAGCACTGGATACCATAACGCCAGATTCGACGAAATTTTTCCTTATTACTTTTATAGTATCTTGTCCAAAAGAATAGATGGAAATTGAAAGAAAGAAAGCTAATATGAATAGTTTAATTTTCATCAAGCAGATTGTTGTGGAAGTTTAAGAATAGCGAATCATTACAAAAATAATGATTTTAATGTGAATATTCACTTTTTGTCAAATTTCATCGTTTATCTGAATTGAGATTTAGCAAATATCAAACCTCAAAACATTTGGAACTATCCCTAAAATTTACCTAATTTTGTTCATAGAAAAATAACCCATTGTTAATTATAATTTAATCAAGATTTATTGCGAAATTTTACTGAACTCACATCGAATCACAGTTAGTTTAAGGAATTCATTTTCTGAAAATAAGGTTATTTCATTCAAAATCACAAAGTAAAGGTCATGTCTGACGCAGTTAAACACGAGTGCGGTATAGCTCTCATCCGTCTTCGGAAGGATTACCAGTATTACATTAACAAATACAATACGCCTCTTTATGGGCTAAATAAATTGTATTTAATGATGGAAAAACAAGTGAATCGAGGGCAAGACGGAGCGGGTGTTGCCAACATCAAAATTGATGTTTCCCCAGGACATCGGTACATAAGTCGCTATCGTTCAGTCGAACAAAATGCAGTACCTGATATTTTCAGAAAAATCCATAAAAAATTCCAGAAAGCCTTCAAAGGACATAAAGACAAGCTGAAAGATGCTCGGTGGATTCAAGAAAATATCGCCTTTTCGGGTGAAGTTTTATTGGGACATCTTCGCTACGGAACCCACGGAATGAACGAGATTGAAAACTGTCACCCCATGTTAAGACAATCTAATTGGCGTAGTCGAAACTTAGTAATGGCGGGAAATTTCAACATGACCAATGTGGATGAACTCTTCGATAAATTGGTTTCGTTAGGGCAACATCCCAAAGAAAAAGTTGATACTGTAACGGTGATGGAGAAAATTGGACATTTTTTGGATGAAGAAAACCAACGTCAATTTGAGTATTTCAGAAGCGAATATCAGAATCCAGAGCTATCGGATATTATTGAAGAAAACATTGATTTACAACGAGTTCTGCAACGTTCATGCCGTGATTTTGACGGTGGATATGCAATGGCTGGACTCACAGGATATGGTGCTGCGTTCGTGGCAAGAGACCCCGCAGGAATCAGACCCGCTTTTTATTACGCCGATGATGAAGTCGTGGTGGTTGCTTCCGAAAAACAAGCCATTAAGACCAGTTTTAATTGTGATTACAATGAAATAAAAGAAATAAAGCCCGGTCATGCTTTGATTGTTGATAAGAAAGGTAATTACTCCCAAAAACAATTCATTGACCCAATCGAAAAGAAATCTTGCAGTTTTGAACGTATCTATTTCTCTCGAGCTTCTGACCCCGATATTTATGCTGAACGTAAGAAATTAGGGCGTTTAGCCATTCCACAAGTGCTTCAAGAAGTTGATTACGACTTAAAGAATACCGTATTTTCATACATTCCAAATACTGCCGAAACTGCCTTTTTGGGCATGATTGAGGGCTTGGAAGACCACCTTGCCAAAGAACGAAAAAAGGCAATTTTAGAAGGCATTATCTTTGAAAAAGACCTCGATGATTTATTGACTTTTCGTCCGAGAGTTGAGAAATTGATTTCAAAAGATGTAAAATTGCGTACTTTTATTACCAACGACGCAGACCGCAATGACATGGTTGCCCATGTGTATGACACCACTTTTGAGGTAATAAAAAAGGGAATGGATAATGTGGTTTTGATTGATGATTCTATTGTGAGAGGCACAACTTTGGAACGTTCGATTGTAAGTCTTTTGGATAAATTAGGACCTAAGAAAATTGTTATTGTGTCGTCTGCTCCACAGATTCGCTACCCTGATTGCTACGGAATTGATATGTCCAGATTGAAAGAATTTGTAGCTTTTCGTGCAGCCTATCAATTGTTGATTGAACGCAACATGGATGAAGTTTTGGAAGATACTTTGGGACGTTGTTTAGCGGCAATTGAAATGGGAACTGCTACGCAAGAGAACTACGTAAAGGCAATTTATGAGCCATTTACGGTGGAAGAAATCTCAGAAAAAATTGCTGACATCGTAAAACCAAAGAACTTAAAAGCCGAGTTAGCCATTATTTATCAGACCGTTGAAAACCTTAATAAAGCCTGTCCGAATGATACAGGAGATTGGTATTTTACTGGAAATTACCCAACTCCAGGAGGAAATAAAGTGGTGAATACTGCCTTTGTTAATTTTATGAAAGGGGTTGAAATTAGGGCGTATTAGTTATCAGTTATTGGTTAATTGTTATTAGAAAATATATTAGTTTCACATAATAACTGATAACTATTAACCAATAACTAATCACAGAATCGCCTTCACCATCCTATCTTTTCCAAACATATCCTTCACCACTTCCACGTAGCGAAAACTTTTATTCCAGAACAATTCAGCCGTTTCTAAACCAAATGCTTGATTAATTTCTACAATACATAGACCCTTGTTAATCAGATTCTTAGAAGCAAATTCTGCGATGGCTTTATAGAAAATTAGAGGGTTTGAATCTTCCACAAAGAGTGCTAAATGTGGTTCATAATCCAAAACATTTTGCTCCATTTCTAACTTTTCAGCGTTCATTACATAAGGCGGATTACTGACTATTATGGAGAAAGTAGGAAAGGATGAGGGAGAAATGTTTAAAATATCCATCTGTTCAAAAATGACATTTGCATTATTTTTTTCAGCATTTTCTTTTGCTACTTTCAACGCATTTTCTGAAATATCATAGGCGTAAACTTGTGAATTAGGTAATTCGCAAGCCAATGAAATTGCAATACAACCTGTTCCAGTACCAATATCTAAAATAACAGCCCCCCCCGCCCCCAATGGGGGAGCCTTCAAGTCCAAAGTTCGTGTACTGGCTCCCCCATCGGGGGCGGGCGGGGCTAATACCAACTGAACAAGCTCTTCCGTCTCGGGTCTTGGGATTAATGTACCAGACGTAACTTTAAATTTTCTACCATAAAATTCTGTTTCTCCGATAATGTACTGGACTGGTTCATTAACTCTTAATCTTGCGATAATATTCCGAAAATCAAATACTTGTGAAGAATTATTATCTAATAAAATATCGGTTTTTGAAAGATTTAAGTAATGTTCTAACAGTAAATAAACAATGGATTTCGCTTCGTTTTCTTCATAAACGGAAGTAATTTCGGAGACTAATTGATTGAAAAGCGTTTTAGAAGATTTAATCGAATACATATATTTTGGATAAGAATTACAAAGATAAAATGATAAATCCGCAATTCATGCAACGTGCTTTGCAACTCGCTCGTTTAGGTGCAGGAGCAGTTTCTCCGAATCCAATGGTAGGATGTGTGATAGTGCATAAGGAGAAAATTATTGGCGAAGGTTGGCATCAAAAATATGGGGAGGCTCATGCGGAAGTCAATGCCGTTAATGCTATTTCAGATAAGTCATTGCTCTCAGAATCAATGGTTTACGTAACGCTTGAGCCTTGCTCCCATTTTGGAAAAACGCCTCCCTGTGCTGATTTGCTGATTAAACATCACGTTAAAAAAGTTGTTGTTTGTAATTATGACCCAAATCCATTGGTGGCAGGTCAAGGAATTGAAAAATTATGTCAGGCTGGAATCGAAGTTGAAGTTGGATTTTTAGAAGAAGAAGGAAAGGAATTAAACAAACGTTTTTTTACTTATATTGAAAAACAACGTCCTTATATCATCCTAAAATGGGCGGAATCTGCCGATGGATTTATTGCCAAGAAAAACTACGAAACCGTTCAAATTTCTAATCTTATATCCAGAAGATTTGTGCATAAAATGCGTTCTGAAGAAGATGCAATTATGGTGGGGACAAATACGGCAAAATATGATAATCCTAAATTAGACACTCGCTTTTGGACGGGCAAAAATGCAGTTAGAGTGGTGATTGACAAGGGCTTATCATTATCAAAAGATTTAAATATTTTTGATAATCATCAAACAACAATTTGTTATAATTTATTGGAAGATAAAATTTTAGAGAATAATATTTTCGTGAGAATTTGTACTAATACTTCAATCGAAAAATTTGTACTCCAAGATTTATACCAAAGAAAAATACAATCCATCATCATTGAAGGAGGAAGTACTTTGCTTCAAAGTTTTATTGATTTAGGGCTGTGGGATGAAGCAATTATTTTGAAAAGTAACTCAATGTTAGAAGATGGAATTGAGGCTCCTGTTATTGGAGGAAGAAACATTTTGAGAGGAAATTTAGGAGATAATTTTATCATTAAAATGCTTACAGTTTAATAATAAATAAGTACTTGGACAAATTTACTCATGCCATGACTAAACTCACAAACTATTGATAATGAACAAGTTATTATCAGTCATGCCATGAGTATTATGCTAATTAATTTTATCTTGGCACTTAATGCTCTAATTAAGCCATAAAGTACCCTCCAATATTAAAATTTCGGATTCTACCATGATTTATACAGAACGCAGGCTGGGTTTTGGAACTCAGCCTGCGTTAATCAGAAAATTTATCTCCATTATAAATTACGGAAGAACTAAAATCTTAGCGGTGAAAGTCTAAATCCCTATCTCCCTTTCCGCTCAATCTCCTTCAAATTCTCTAACTTCTTATTCCGCAAAAAACCATTAATATCCTCAAAATGCTCTAAAACCCGTTTATTGCCAAATTCAAAGACTTTTTCCGCCAATCCGCTTAGGAAATCTCTATCGTGAGAAATCAAGATTATCGTTCCTTCAAAAGCCTTTAACGCATCTTTTAGAATGTCTTTCGTCTTTAAATCCAAGTGATTGGTTGGCTCATCAAGAATCAATAAATTAACGGGTTCGAGTAGCAATTTTACCATCGCCAAACGAGTTCTTTCTCCGCCCGACAGCACATTTACCTTTTTGTGAACGTTGTCTCCCCCAAACATGAACGCACCCAAAAGGTCTTTAATTTTCGTTCTAATTTCACCGACTGCAATGTTATCAATCGTTTGAAAAACCGTTAAATCTCCATCTAATAATGCCGCTTGATTTTGAGCAAAATAGCCAATCATGGAGTTATGCCCCAATTTCATTTCACCTTCAAAATCAATTTCGCCCATAATAGCTTTCACGAGCGTTGATTTACCTTCCCCATTTTTCCCCACAAATGCAACCTTCTCCCCTCTTTCAATCGTTAGCCGAGCATCCTTGAAAACTAAATGTTCATCATATTTTTTGGTTAAATCTTCAATAATCACAGGATAATTTCCTGAACGTGGTGCTGGTGGAAATTTCAAATTCAAAGCCGATGTATCAACTTCATCCACTTCCACGATATCCAATTTTTCAAGCATTTTCACCCTTGATTGCACTTGCAAAGTCTTGGAATATGTCCCCTTAAAACGGTCAATAAATTCTGTCGTATCGGCAATAAATCGCTGTTGCTCAACAAATTGCTTTTGTTGTTGTTCCTGACGCTCTTTTCTGAGTTGGAGATAATGCGAATAATTTACTTTATAATCATAAATTTTCCCCATCGTTATTTCAATGGTTCGATTGGTAATGTTATCCACAAAAGTTCTATCATGTGAAATCACAATGACGGCTTTGGCAGAGTTTATCAAAAACTCTTCTAACCATTGAATTGACTCAATATCTAAGTGATTCGTTGGCTCATCCAACAGAATCAAATCGGGGTCTTGCAAAAGGATTTTTGCCAATTCAATTCGCATACGCCAACCACCACTAAATTCATTGGTTTTGCGAGTAAAATCTGCACGAAGGAAACCTAAACCCAATAAAGTCTTCTCAACTTCGGCATCGAAATTAATTTCTTCGATGGAATAATATTTTTCGCTTATTTCCGAAACTTGCTCAATGATATTCATGTAAGCATCTGATTCGTAGTCAGTTCTGGTTTCTAATTGATGATTTAATTCGTCAATCTCAGCTTTCATACCCAATATTTTCGAGAAAGCTTTTGTAGTTTCCTCAAAAACCGTAGAATCGTCTTCCATCAAAAGATGTTGGGGAAGATAGGCAATTACGGCATCACTGGGAGCGGATATTTTGCCCCTTGTGGCTTTGTCTTTCCCCGCAACAATCTTCAAAAGCGTTGATTTCCCCGCCCCATTTTTACCCATCAGTGCTATTCTATCTTTTTCGTTGATGTTGAAAGTTACATCACTAAACAAAGCTCGTCCTCCGAACTCAACCGTTACATTATCTACTGAAATCATAATTTTCTTAAATGAGGGGCAAAGATACGATTTTGTGTGGAATATTGGAATCAGTTGAATGATTAGGATGTTTTATAATCAGCTAAAAGTAATACTTTTTATATACTTTTAGCTGATTATAAATTTTTACTTAGCTAAAAGTGTATATATTTGTATAGATATAGCTAATTATAGTTTAAAATCTGATGTCACGCATAGAAAAGCCCGAAGGGTTTCAATGTGAACAGCCGTAGGTAGGTGCAACCTACGGAAAGGATGATCTTGTAGACGCAAAACCCCGAAAGGGTTCAATAGATTATTCTGATTTATTTACCCCCTTTAAGGTTGTGTTCCCTATAATTTATTTTCTCGTGGGTTGCACGGCTATTCACATTGAAGCCCTTCGGGCTTGCGTAACATCAATTAAAATAATGGAAAAAATCATCGGAAGAGAAATCGAAAAAGACATTTTAAAGAAAATTCTGGAAAGTTCACAACCCGAATTTGCAGCGGTATATGGACGTAGAAGAGTTGGGAAAACGTATCTAATTAAACAGTTTTTTGATAATCAGTTTGCTTTTTATATGACAGGTACGGCTCATGTAAATATGGCTCAACAACTCAACAATTTCCACAGTGCTTATAATCAATATTCACAAAAAACGCTTAAAAAAACGCCTAAAACTTGGTTTGAAGCGTTTGAAAATCTCCGTAAATTATTGAATGACAGCACTTTAACAAAAAAAATTGTTTTTATTGATGAACTACCCTGGTTGGACACTCCACGGGCAAATTTTATTTCCGCCCTTGAATATTTTTGGAATAGTTACGGTTCAAGTCAGGATAATTTGAAGTTAATTGTCTGTGGTTCGGCGGCATCTTGGATGATTAATAAATTGATAAATAATCGTGGGGGTCTGCATAATCGAATCACAAAACGAATTTTTCTGAAACCATTTACGCTCAAAGAAACGGAGCTATTTCTACAATCAAAACAGATTTATTTGGAGCGTTATCAAGTTCTTCAACTTTACTCGGTTATGGGTGGCATACCTTTTTACTTAAATGAAGTTGAGATGGGATTAAGTTCTTTTCAGAATATTGATAAAATCTGTTTTTCAGAGTCAGGTTTGTTGAGAATGGAATACCAAGAATTGTTTTATTCTCTTTTTCAAGAAGCTCCCAATCATGTTGCCATCATCGAAGCATTGAGTAAGAAAGCGAAAGGTTTAACGAGAGATGAAATTATAAAAACAAGCAAAA